>JASFTA010000085.1:0-6535 GCA_050114115.1 Desulfobacterales bacterium
CGTAATGTTTTTGGACAGGCCTGCCGGTACGTTGTGGACCGTGGTGAGCTTCATCGTAGGGATAGACAGCCGTATCCGCGTTTAGCTGACAGCTGCGAAAACGTTCTATGCGGGACGGTTCCGTAATAAATCCGAGATCAAGGCTTGCGAGGCCCGAGGAATGAGGCGTACATAGCATACGCCGCGGTGACGAGGGGTGAAGCTTAACGCTGATATCGGATTTATTACGGAACCGTCTTACCGACAACCGCAGGAGGTGCGACATGGCGCAACTTAAACCCGGAGACCAGGCCCCGGCTTTCGAAGCCCCGGACCAGGACGGCCGTAACGTAAGCCTGGGTGATTTCAAGGGCCGCAAGCTCTTCATCTTTTTTTACCCCAAAGCCAACACCTCGGGGTGAGCCACCCAGGCCCAGGCGGTGCGGGACGCACGGCCCGAACTGGATCACAACGGTGTGGCGGCCATCGGGGTCAGCCCGGACACCCCCCGCAAACAAAAGAATTTCGACGCGAAATATGCGCTGGGCTTTCCGCTCTTGAGCGACCCCCAGCACCGCATCGCGGAAGCCTACGGTGCGTGGGGTGAAAAGAAGATGTACGGCAAGACGTTTATGGGGATCGTGCGCACTTCCATCCTGATCGACGAACAGGGGCGGGTGACGGCGATCTGGCCCAAGATCAGCCCCAAGAATACGGTGCCCGCGCTTTTCAAGGCGCTGAGCGGTTGACCCTGATCGCCGCTACCAGGCTGTTGAAAATCGATTACGCGTGGCCATCCGGTGTTAAAATCCTCCTCAAAATGCGCATTGATGGCACATAAACGGCGCTTTTTCGTCGGATTTTGCCTTGTCCGGCCCGCACATGATGTTGTTCGACAGCCTGCCATACGGACGTGCCAATGGGGGCGCCGCGGATTGGGCCCATCAGCGCTGCAGTTTGAAGCGGATCCGCAGGATTCCGTCCTGATGGCTGGAGGAGGTGATACGAAAAACGCCGATCGCGCCGGTGGAGGCCACATGGGGGCCGATGCAGGGACAGCGGTCATAGTCACCAATCGCCACAATGCGAATCCGTTCGCCGGCATCCTCGGGCAGCCGCGCAAGATCGAAGGCGGCCCGGGCTGCGGGGAGATTCATGAAGTGCTCCGTCACGGGCAGATCGGCCGCGATCACGGCGTTCACCTCCGCTTCGAGCCGGCGTTCCTCCGCGCTGGTCAGCGGTCGCGCGAAGCAATAATCGCATTTTGATTTCTTCTTTTCGATGTGGGCGCTGAAGCAGCGCGGGCATTCGAAAAGGCGGCCCATGGCCTGGTTGAGGATATGCTCGGCGCTGTGCATGTGGGGATCGAATACCTTGGCCATATGGATTTCCCATCGTTGTTGATGATCGCTCAGGTTCCCTATCACCATCGGTGCCAGATGGGAATAGTCAGTTGCCGGCGTGATTCGGCAGATCGCTCCGGCAGGGCGGACATCGTTATCCCGTGAACCACCGGTGCCTTAGAATGTTGCTGCGAAGCCGGTGACGGTCGACGCAAGGATCCCTGTCGGTTTGACAGGACCGCTAAAGCCTTCTATCTTTTAACTGTCCTTTAGGTTGATCGTCGCATTTTAGTCGATAGCCCCGGCAGCCGAGGAAAGGATAATGGGCCCCCCCAAAAAAAAACGCAGCCCGGCTGAAAGGCGCTCGGGTGTCGATCGTCGCCGTACCAATCCCCGTCGCTACACCGGTATTGAAAGACGCATCGATCCCGATTGTCGCAGCAGCCGCGACCGACGTGAAGGTAATGGACCCTGGTCTGAACTACAGATGCCGCAAATCCGCTAGGATCCGGGCTGACAAGTTTGAGCGCCACCAGGACGGACCTGAGCTTTGCGCTATTGACCATGACACTTTGCGGTTGATTGTGGCCGGTCGGTTACTGACCATGATCAAACCGCCTTAACCGGTGTCTTACTCGACCCCGTATTCAGCATCGGAGGAGTGCAGATGGACGACCGAATTGCCCCCGGAAACGGTGAAACGCAAAGTGTTCATATCGATATTCCCCAGAGTCTGATGTCGAGGGTGCACAACCACTGCAATAAGCGCAACATCACCATTCAGGAATTCATTCGCGATGCCCTTTCCGAGAAATTGGAAATGGTCCACAAAGAGCGCCGACGCAAACAGCGCGTTTAGAACCGGATCGTACTCCGGACCTTCACTCTTCCTGCCGCCTTGCCATTCGTGCGGCGCCGCTCCAACCCCATCGTTCCCGCCGGATGATTTGCATATCCGCTGATGATAACGGCAGGGGGGCCTGCTCTCGGGTGCGTTTGGGTTTTGATGCGGTCGTCACGCTGATGACATGGATCGCCAACTTTCAATCCCATCTGGTAACCGCCGGTGGAACCTGATCTGGAGACCACATTCAAGCACCAGGGCCGCATGCTGGCCAATCGGGTGACGAAGCGTTTCAAGCACCTGCGCAAGCGTTTCGCCCGTCAGAACATCGAAGTTTTCCGGCTCTATGACTGGGATATCCCTGAAATTCGGGCGGTGGTCGACTGGTATGACGGTCATCTGGTGATCGGTGAATACACCCGCCAGCAGTCGCTGCCGAACTGGCTGTCCGCTATGGGGGCGTCCGTGGCCGCCGCGCTGGGGGTGCCCCCTGAGAAGGTGCATCTCAAGTCACGCCGGGCCGGTCGGCAGGGCGGCCGGCGCTACGCCCGGATCGATCACACCGACCGCAAGATCATTGTCGCCGAACGGGACCTGCGGTTTTTCGTCAACCCTTATGATTTTGTGGATACGGGATTATTCGCCGATCATCGCAACACGCGCCAGATGGTGCGCGAACTAGCTTCGGGTCGGCGTTTTCTCAATCTCTACTGCTACACGGCGTCCTTCTCCTGTTATGCCGCCAAGGGAGGCGCCCGTTCGACGCTCTCGGTGGACCGCTCGAGCACCGCCATCCGCTGGGCCCGGCAAAACATGGAGCTCAACGAAATACCGCCTGAAGCGAATCAACTGGTTCAGATGTCGACCTTCGATTTTCTGGCCAAGGCCCGGAAAGGCGGCTACCGGTACGACCTGGCCGTGGTCGATCCCCCGTCTTATTCCACCACCCGCCTGGATGGCGAGCAATTCGACATCCGCCGTGATCACCCCCGGTTGTTGGAGGCCGTTATCGCCGTCATGCGGCCGGGAGCCACAGTTTTCTTCTCCACCAACCACCAGAAATTCGAGCCCCGCATGACATCCCTTACGATCCGTAAAATGGAAGAAATCACGGATCGGACGATTCCGGAGGATTATGTGCGCAAACGCACCGCCATCCATCGCTGCTGGCGAATAAGGGTGTAAGCTGCCACGGATCGAAGGCCGAGGGCGTGCGGATTGATTCGCAAACGCTAACCGCGTCTTCAAACACCGGTCAGCGATGATTGGCGCCACCTCGATCGCAACGGCTGCAGGTTTCCGATTTCAGCTGTCAGAAGCTATCGCCACCCGGAAGCGGATGTTGGGTGGGGCGGCCTCTTTAAGCCCGCCGGAGCGAAAAATGCGATGGCCGGCGCGAAATAAGAACCGCGCAGCCGTTTGCGGCTGCTGACACCTTAAACCTGAACCCTGCAGGACGGCACGGCCACCGCCATCAACACCAACCGCGGCCAGAGCTGAGCCGTCGGCCGCGTCCGGTAAAATGGAGGGCGCATCAGGCGGCTAGCCGCTGTGCCGCCCAGGCCAGGGCGGCATACCGGGCCATCTTGCCCGCGGCCACCAGAAGTGTGAAGCGCCACAGGGAAACGCGCATGATGCCGCCCACCAAGCACAGGGGGTCGCCCACCACCGGGGCCCAGGCCAGCAGCAGGGACCAACTGCCCCAGCGTTCGTACCAGCGCTCGGCCCTGAGTCGCGACGTCGCATTGATTTTGAGCCCGCGTTGGATGATGCAGGGGCCACCCCAGATGCCCAGCGCCCATGTCGTCATCGCCCCCAGGGTGTTGCCAAGGGTGGCGACACCCACCGCGGCACCGGGATTGATCTGATGGATCACCAGCGCCACGAGCAACCATTCGGAGGCAATCGGCAAGACGGTTGCGGCCAGAAAACTGACGCCCAAAAGAGCCGGCAGGCCCCATTCGATGAGAAGTTCTTCCATGTCTGCGGGAATCCGCGGATTGGGTTCGATCAGTCCTCGAACGCGTAACCGTACTCTTGTGCATTGACATTGTGGCGTTTTTCCCACCCGAGGGTCGAGGAGGGGCTCGGGCCGTAGTCGTGACCCGGCCAGACCACGGTATCTTCGGGCAGTTTCATCAGACGGCGGATAGAGGCCCCCAGGGTGGGGCGATCGCCCCCGGGGAGATCGGTGCGACCGCTGTCGCCCACAAAGAGGGTGTCCCCGGTGAAGAGGTTTCCGTCGGCATACAGGCAGATGCCACCGGGTGTGTGGCCAGGGGTGTGGATCACCCGCATGCAAACGCGGCCGACCTGAATCGTGTCCTGATCGGAGAGGAAATCGTCCGCCGCGGGAAATCCACTGGCATCGTCGGTGTGGATCATGATGCGAGCCCCGGTTTGGGCCTTGAGGGCCGTGTTGCCGGCCGTGTGGTCGCCGTGGGCGTGGGTATTGACGATCTTCGTAATGGTCAGGCCCTCATCGGCGGCGGCCGCCAGGATAGTGTCCACATCCGCCCCGGGATCGATCACCACGGCCTGGCGGGAGGTTTCACACCCCACCAGGTAGCAGAAATTGTCCATCATGCCCACTTCGAGCTGTCTGATGATCATCGATGCCTCCGTTTTGCAATTTTTTCGAATTTGATTTAATGAGAGCAGACACTCCCCAGGCGCCCAGTTTCACGTCTTTATGATAAATCGGCTGTTGGTGCAAGCAACGCCCGCTAGGGCTCTTCCCGCATTCACTTGCTGCGCCGAATTGAATACAGGGAATATCTGCTGCCATGGAATTGCCATCCGCACACGCTTGCCGCTGTCGGGTTGCCGTCGGCCGGCTTGCCGGCTGCATCGCGCTGGCAAGGCCTGTCCTTCTCCTGATGCTTTTCCTGGTGCTGCCCGCCTGCAGCCGGATGGTCTCCAATGCGACCAGCGATCTGGCGGACAGCCTGGCCCAGGCCATCGCCGACAATGATGACCCGGATACGGTCAAGGCGGGTGGCCCGGCCTATCTGCTCATGATGGACGGCCTGGTGCACCGCGATCCAGCCAATGCAGCCCTGTTGATGCGCGCCGCCAGGCTCTACAGTGCTTACGGCGAGGCGTTTGTCGATGACCCGGCCAGGGCCCGTCGGCTTTCTCAGCGGGCTCTGCGTTACGCGACGCGTGCCCTGTGTGTCCACGATCAGGACGACTGCCATTTGCGCCAGGTTGATTTCGACGTATTGGAAGCTCGCATCCAGCGGGTTGAAAAGCAGGAAGTGCCGCTGTTCTACACCTGGGGGGCGGCCTGGGCGGGATGGATTCAAGCCCGCCGCGATGATTTCGATGCGGTGGCCGAGTTGGCCCGCGTCGAAACGATCATGCAACGGATTGCGATGGTGGATGAAGGTTATCAACAAGGCAGTGTCCATCTATACTTGGGGACTTTTGCCATTCTCGTACCGCCGGCCCTGGGCGGTAAACCCGAGGTGGCCCGACAGCATTTTGAGCGGGCCATTGCCCTTTCCGCCGGTGAGAATCTCATGGCCAAGGTGGTTTACGCCCGGCGCTATGCCCGTATGGTCTACGACCGTCAGCTCCACGACCGCCTCCTGATGGAAGTGCTGGCGTCCGACCCCCATGTGCCGGGAATGGTTCTCTGGAACATCTTGGCCCAGGAGCAGGCCCGGGAGCTGCTGGCCACCGCCGATGATTTTTTCTAGCCCGCGGGCGGCGTTGTCTCGCCAGAATCGCCAGGATATCTTGCAACCCTACAAAAGGGTGTTAGGTTCGATGAAACAATTCGACCGATTGGCATACGACAACAACCCGAGGAAAGGTTAATGGCGGCTCTTTTTTGGCGGTATGGGATCGCGCTTCTGTTGGTGGTGAGCCTTGCGGCGCCGGCTCAGGCCGTAGTTCTCAAGGTGGCCACGCTCACGCCGGACGGCTCCAGTTGGATGCGCAAGATGCGTGCGGGGGCGGAGGAAGTGGCCCAGGCCACCGACCAGCGCGTACGTTTCAAGTTCTATCCCGGCGGGGTCATGGGCAACGACCGGGCCGTATTGCGCAAGATTCGCGCGGGGCAGCTCCATGGCGGGGCATTTCATGGGGGGACCCTCGCCGGTTATTACAGCGACATTCAGATCTACAGTCTGCCCTTGACGTTCAATTCCCTCGATGAAGTCGACCACGTGCGCCAGCACATGGATGCGGCGCTTGTCGCGGGGCTGGAAGCCAACGGTTTTGTCACTTTCGGCCTGGCCGACGGGGGCTTTGCCTATATCATGTCCAATGCGCCGGTGGACCGCTTCGAGGCTTTAGGCCGCGTGAAGGTCTGGGTGCCGGCCAATGACAAAATGGTCCTGGATGCCATCAAGGGCTTTGG
>JASFTA010000086.1:0-6496 GCA_050114115.1 Desulfobacterales bacterium
CCGACTGGGGCCCCCAGGCCGTGCTGCCGGAACATCTGCGGGCCAAGGCCTGATCCGCGTGCAAGCGATATAGCATTCATGCATGGTGACCACCATCGAGGAGCGACCCATGAAAAGCAAAGACGATAAACCCCACATCAATGTGGACTATTTTGAGGATTTGACGGGCAAGATCGACGCTCCGTCCGCGGAGGGCATGGAGGAGATCGGCAACCGCGTGCGGCATCTGCGCGAATCAAAGGGCCTCTCGTTAGAAGATCTCTCCAAGCTGACCGGTTTTGATAAAGCGCTGCTCGACCAAATCGAAAAACAGGAAGTCTACCCTCAGCTGGGTACGGCCATCAAACTCTCCAGGGCCCTGGACAGCGCCTTCGGTCGTCTGATCTCCGGGGTGGGCGACCGGCTTTACTCGATCACCCGCCGTGAAGCGCAACGTATCGTATCACGCTCCACGGGCAAAGCCGGCACGCAGAAGCTTTATACCTACAAAAGCCTGGCCCCCGAGGTCCAGGGCCGCCACATGGAAGCCCTGCTGGTCACGCTGGAGGAAAATCCCCAGGGTGAGCTTTCGGTCCATGACGGCGAGGAGTTCATCTACGTCCTGGAGGGTACGGTGACCATGCAGATCGGCGAGGACAAGTTCGAACTGGCCCCGGGGGACAGTCTTTATTACCTGTCGACGACACCGCACTTGATCGCGGCCAAGGAGGGTCAGGCCCAGATTCTGGCGGTGCTCTACGACCAGTAGCAGGGGGAGCTAAAGCCCTCTTTCGGGTTCAATCCTTGATTAACCCCGTTAAAATCATCACCCAGACGGTTTCGTATAAAGTTCGAGATACGGCTTGTGAAGCCCGAGGAATGAGGCGTACTTATGGTACGCCGCAATGACGAGGGCTGAAGCGTAACGCCGATATCGGACTTTATACGAAACCGTCAAGACCTCATGCCCGGGAAGACAGGCCGCCGGGCGGAAGGGAGTTGCAGGCATGCGTAAGCTGTTGTGGGAACCCAGTCCCGCCCAGATCGAGCAAAGCAACATGTACCGCTTCATGCAGTACGTGAACCAGCGCCATGGCAAAGCCTTGGGGCGCTATGACGCGCTTTACCAATGGTCGATCGAGGCCATTCCCGAATTCTGGGCGGCCATCTGGGATTTCATGGAGATCCGGGCCTCACAGCCCGGCGAGCGGGTGGTGGACGACCTGGCGCAAATGCCCGGGGCCCTGTGGTTTGAGGGCGCACGTCTCAATTTCGCCGAAAATCTGCTGCGCTACCGCGACGATCGCCCGGCCTTGATCTTCAAGGGCGAAGACCGGCCGGTGCGGCGGATGACCTATGCCGAACTTTATCAGGCGGTCTCACAGGTGGCCGCGGCCCTGCGGACCTGCGGGGTCACTACGGGGGACCGGGTGGTGGGTTTCATGCCCAATATGCCCGAATCCATTGTGGCCATGCTGGCCGCCGTCAGCCTGGGGGCCACCTGGTCTTCCTGTTCGCCGGACTTCGGGATCAAGGGGGTGCTCGACCGCTTCGGTCAGATCAAACCCAAAGTGCTCTTTACCGCCAACGGCTATGCCTTCAAAGGCAAGGCCATCGACAGCCTGGGCCGGATCGCGGATATCCTGGCCCAGCTGCCGTCCATCGAACGGGTGGTGGTGGTGCCCTACACCGAAGCGGCACCGGACATCGGGGCGGTACCCCACGCCGTCCTGTACGACGAGTTCATTGCCGACAACGACGGCGCCGAGCTGGTCTTTGCCCAGCTGCCCTTCGATCATCCGCTCTACATCATGTACTCCTCGGGCACCACCGGGCTGCCCAAGTGCATGGTGCAAAGTGCCGGCGGCATTCTGCTTCACCAGATGAAGGAACTGGTCCTGCACACCGATCTCAAGCGTGACGACACGATATTTTACTTCACCACCTGCGGTTGGATGATGTGGAACTGGCTGGTCTGCGCCCTGTCCACGGGTGCCACCCTGGTGCTCTTTGACGGCAATCCCTTTCATCCCCACCCGGGCGCGCTCTGGGAGCTGGCCCAGGAGGAGGGGATCACGGTATTCGGTACCAGCGCCGGCTATATTGCCGCCCTGCAAGCCTCCGGCATCCGACCGGGGGAAGACTACGACCTGAGTCGTCTGCGGGCCGTGCTCTCCACGGGATCCCCGCTATCCGTCGAGGGTTTCGAATTTGTCTACGAACATATCAAGCAGGATCTGCAGCTGGCCTCGATCTCCGGGGGCACCGACCTGAACGGCTGCTTCGCCCTGGGCAACCCCATGGGGCCGGTGTATGCCGGGGAACTCCAGTGCCGAGGGCTGGGCATGAAAGTCGAAGCCTTTGATGAAAACGGGAAACCCGTGATTGGCCGGCAGGGTGAACTCGTCTGTACGGCGCCTTTTCCCTCCATGCCGATTTACTTCTGGAACGATCCCGACCGGCAAAAATACCATAAGGCCTACTTCGATGTCTATCCGGGCGTTTGGCGCCACGGCGACTACATCACCGTTACGGAGCGCGGGGGCGTGGTGATCTTCGGACGCTCGGACGCCACCCTCAACCCCGGCGGGGTGCGCATCGGCACGGCCGAAATCTATCGGCAGATCGATCCCATCGAGGAAATCGCCGACTGCGTCGTGGTGGGGCAGCAGTGGCAGAACGACGTACGCGTGATCCTCTTCGTGCAGATGGCGCCGGGGCATGTATTGACCGATGAACTCCGCAACCGGGTGCGGGCCGCCATTCGGGCCAACGCCTCGCCGCGTCACGTGCCGGCCAAAATCGTGGCCGTCGCCGACATCCCCTACACCCTAAACATGAAGAAAGTGGAACTGGCCGTGCGCAAAGTGATCCACGGCGAGCCCGTGACCAATAAGGATGCCCTGCGCAATCCCGAGGCGCTGGATTACTACGCCGACCTGCCGGAGCTGCAAGCGGATTGAAGCAATCCACATGTTTAGGGGGGATGCTGACGGATTCATCCATGATTCCTGGATTGACCCTCGAGGAAAACGGCGTTAAGAAGGGAGACCGTTCAATGGATTGTCATGGACGATTCGCCAGGTCACGGGGGAGGGCATCGCCCAAACGCCCTGTGCGCAACGGCCTGCTAGATTTATGAATGGGAACCCGCCGCCATGACCGTGCCCACTAAATTGCCCGATGTCGGGATCACCATTTTTACCGTCATGTCCCAGCTCGCGGCGGAGCACGGTGCCATCAATCTCTCCCAGGGATTTCCGGACTTCGACGTCAATGCCGCCTTGATCGACCGCGTGGTCCACTACATGCGCCAGGGCTGCAATCAATACGCGCCCATGACAGGGGTGCCGGCGCTGCGGGAGGCCATTGCCGCTAAAACGGCCGATCTCTATGATGCGATCTATGATCCCGAAAGCGAGATCACGGTGACCTCGGGGGCGACCGAGGCCTTGTACGCCGCCATCGCGGCCGTCGTGCAGACCGGTGACGAGGTGATCATCATCGAGCCGTCCTACGACGCCTATGAACCGGCCGTCCGGTTGAACGGCGGCCGCGCGGTGTTCGTGCCCATGACGTTTCCGGACTACCGCATGGATTGGGAACGTGTCCGGGAGGCCGTATCGCCCCGCACGCGGCTGCTGGTTCTCAATTCACCTCATAACCCCACCGGCAGCGTTCTGACGGCGGAAGATATTACGGCCCTCAAGGCGATTGCCGGCCAAGGCGATTTCCTGATCCTCAGCGACGAGGTCTACGAACACATCGTGTTCGACGGGCGAAAGCATGCCAGCATGGTCCGCGACCCTGACCTTCGCCGGCGAAGTTTCGTGGTGAGCTCCTTTGGCAAGACCTATCACGCCACGGGATGGAAGATCGGCTATTGTCTCGCCCCCGCGGCCCTCACCACCGAGCTGCGCAAGGTTCACCAGTACCTGACCTTCTCTTCCAACACCCCGGTGCAGATGGCCCTGGCCGACCATCTGCGGCAGAGCGACGATCATCTGACCCTGGCGGCGTTTTACCAGCGCAAACGCGATCGCTTCAGGACGCTGCTGGCCCAAACCCGCTTCAAAACACTGGCCTGCAACGGCACCTATTTTCAGATGGCCGATTATGCCGCGATCAGTGACGAGGCCGATACGATTTTTGCCCGCCGCCTGACCACCGAATATGGGGTGGCGGCGATCCCGCCTTCTGTTTTCTACCATGATGGGCGTGACGACCGCGTGCTGCGCTTTTGCTTCGCCAAACATGACCAGACCCTCGAGGAGGCCGTCGCCAAGCTATGTCGGATCTGACCCTGACCCTCGTTCAAAGCGAACTTGCCTGGGAGCAGCGCAAGACCAATCTCGACCGCTTTGCGGCGCGTCTGCAGCCTCTGGCCGGCACGACGGATCTGGTCATCCTGCCGGAGATGTTCTCCACCGGGTTTACGATGAATGCCGGCCCGCTGGCGGAAGATTTAAAAGGCCCCACGCTTGACTGGATGCGCGCGATGGCCCGGCAGCTGCGTGCGGACATCACCGGGAGCGTCATCATCCGGGAGGGGGGTGCTTTTTACAATCGCCTGCTGTGGGTCAAGTCCGACGGCGCCTTCCGCTCCTATGACAAGTGTCACTTGTTCCGCATGAGCGGCGAACACGACGTCTATGCCGCCGGGCGGGAATTGCTGACCGTAACGCTCAAGGGATGGCGGCTGCGGCCCTTCATCTGCTACGACCTGCGGTTTCCGATCTGGTGCCGCAACCGTCATCAGGCCTACGATTTGGCGATCTTCGTGGCCAACTGGCCGTCAGCGCGGGCTGCGCACTGGCGCACGCTGCTCCGTGCGCGTGCCATCGAGAACCAGAGCTACGTGGCGGGCGTCAACTGCGTCGGGACGGACGGGAACGGCGTGGTCTATCAGGGAGATTCCACGGTCATCGACCCCCAGGGTGTTGTGCGCCATCACTGTGATGACCGTGAGGAGGTCATCACCCTGACCCTGCCGCGCCAGGATCTGGATGACTACCGGGCGGCTTTCCCCGCCTGGAAGGACGCCGATGCATGACGGCTGACGGCTGGTAGACCTTGCGACCGCGGCCGTCGGTAAATGGTTTCGATTGACAGGCGTGAATGCGATTCAGTATGGCTAAACGCATCTCGCCGCCGGCGCGCTGAACCGTGTGCAACCGCCACCCTATACTGCCAAACCACGGGAGGACAGACGATGGCCGAAAATGCCTGGCCCACGCCCCATTGGCCCGAAGGTGTTCCGCACACCATCAGCGGTTTCGACAAGCCGCTGTTCACGGTGCTCGACGATGCGGCCGCCCAGTACCCCAACATGACCTACACGATTTTCAGCGATGCCACCCGCACCTTTGCCCAGGTAAAGGAAACCGCCGATCGCATCGCCAATTTCCTGCATGCCCGGGGCATTGCCAAGGGCGATCGCGTGGCCATCTTCCTTCCCAATCTGCCGCACTATCCGGAGATTTACTTCGGCATTCTCAAGGCCGGCGCGATCGGTGTCACCTGCAACCCCTTGTACACCGCGGCCGAGCTCAACTATCAGCTCAAGGACGCCGGCGTCCAGGCCCTGTTCTGCATGGATCACCCGCAGTTCTACCCCACCACGGTGGAGGCCATACGGGACACGGATGTGACCACGGTGGTGGTCTGCAGCATCAAGTCGTACCTGCCCTGGTTCAAGGGGTTTCTGGGGGGCCTGCTGGGCAAGATCCCCAAGGCCGCCCGCCACGAACCCGGACATCTCTTCTTCGACAACGTCGTGGCCGGCGCCAAACCCGAACCGCCGGAGATTGACGTGAACCCCGCGGAAGACCTGGCGCTGATCATCTACACCGGCGGCACCACCGGGGTGCCCAAGGGGGCCTGCCTGACCCATTCCAATTTTGTCGCCAACGTCATGGCGCTGAATATCTGGGCCCGTTTCGTCCATGAGGCGGGCGGCCCCTTGGAAGATCTGCGGACGGGCGGCTTCCATTGCTATCTGGGCGTGCTGCCCTTTTATCACATTTTCGGGATGACGGTCGCCATGCTATCGGCCTGCGCATCGGGCAGCCGCCTGATCTGCGTGCCCGATCCCCGGGCCGGCGATCCGCCGTTTACCGAGGTGCTCAAGATTGTCCAGAAGCACCGGCCGACCCTGATGCCGGCGGTGCCCACCATCTTCGTGGCCTTCACCAACCATGCCCAGATCGATCAGTTCGATTTGACCTCGCTAATGGGCTGCTTTTCCGGCGGGGCCCCCCTGCCGCCGGAGGTCTGCAAACGCTTCGAGGAGGCCACCGGCGCGATTATCTTCGAGGGCTACGGCTTGAGCGAAACCGCACCGGTGGCCACCGCCAACCCCGCCAATGCCGAGACCCGCAAGCTCGGCTCCATCGGGTTTCCGGCGCCCAGCACCGATGTCAAGATCCTGGACGTGGAAACCGGCACCAGCGAACTGCCCCGGGGCGAAGACGGTGAGGTGGCCATCAGCGGCCCTCAGGTGATGAAGGGCTACTGG
>JASFTA010000087.1:0-6455 GCA_050114115.1 Desulfobacterales bacterium
CAGATTGTAGACCGATTTGGCGGTTTTGACACCCTCGGCGACCATACGCATCTCGGCCAAAATTTCGTCCAGGTGCAGCCCTTCCCCGATTTTCTTGCCCACCGTGTGATTGCGGCTCAAATCACCGGTACAGGTCAAAATCAGGTCCCCCACGCCGGCAATCCCCGCCAGGGTGCGTGGGTCCGCACCCATGCGCGTGCCCAGGCGCTGAATCTCGGCCAGGCCGCGCGTGATCAGAGCCGCCCGTGTGTTGAGTCCCAGGCCCAGACCATCGATGACCCCGGCGGCAATCGCAATCACGTTCTTGATGGCCCCCCCGATTTCAACCCCAACGACATCGGTATGGGTGTATACCCGAAAATAGGGGGTTGCGAAGATGCTCTGGATTCGGGCGGCCACCGCCACATCCGCACTGGCCGCGGTCACGACGGTGGGTGACTTGCGGGCCACTTCCTTGGCGAAACTGGGTCCGGAGAGGACGGCCAATTGTGAGGATGGCCAGTTTTGCAAGGCCTCGCGGATGACGCCCGACATGGTTAAGTGGGTTTGATTCTCGATGCCTTTCGACGCGGAGACCAGCAGCGTGTCCGCATCCAGGAAGGCGCCCATTTGTTCGGCAACATTGCGCATGACATGCGAGGGCACCACCACCAGAACAAGATCCTTGTCGGCCACGGCCTGGCGGAGATCGTTGGTGGGACGCAAATTGGCCGAGAGGATCACACCGGGCAGAAAAACCTTGTTTTCGCGCTGTTTTTCGATCTGTTTGCAGACGTCCTCTTCGAACACCCAGAGGTCGAGCTCGTATCCCTTGCCGGCCAGCAGGTTGGCCAAAGCCGTTCCCCAGCTGCCGGCGCCCACGACACCCAGCCGCAGGTTTTTTTCCGTCGTCGGTTCCATAGCGCTCCTCGCTTGCGTTAGGTCACGGTGTCGAAATCGTCCCCCGGCCCGGACGGCAATCTTTTGAGGCCCCTCAGCATCCCTGTCCGCCGCCCCGGGCAAGCCGCCGGGATTGACCGGTTATCGCTTCCCCCTTTCCGGCGCCAGGAGGCCGGACGGCTTAAGCCTCGTCAGGGGTTTCGCTCACTTCCCCGCTTTCATCCGCTTCGGCCAGGCGCGCCGCGCCGATCACCCGTTCACCGGCAATGATTTCGATCAGTTTGACGCCCTGGGTGTTGCGGCCGATGACCGATATCCCTTGAATCGGCATACGGATCAGCTTGCCGAAATCGGTCATCAACATCAGATCGTCGTCGTCGTCCCCCAGCAGAATGCTCACCACGAGACCGTTCCGCTCGCTGGTCTTGATGGTAATGACCCCTTTCCCGCCGCGTTTCTGCACCGGGTATTCATCGACCGAAGTGCGTTTGCCGTAGCCGTTTTCCGTAAAGGTAATCAGGGTCTGACCATGGGTCAGGACCTCCATCCCGACCACCCTGTCACCGGCGGCCAGATGAATCCCCCTGACCCCGCGGGCGATTCGGCCGGCCGGCCGCACATCGATCTCGTGGAAACGGATCGATTTGCCCTGGGCCGTACCGAGGAAGACGTTGAGGGTGCCATCGGTAATGCGGGCGCTGATCAACTCGTCACCGGGCATCAGGTTGAGGGCGATGATGCCGCCCACCCGCGGCCGGCTGTAGGCCATCAAATCCGATTTTTTGATGATACCCTGCCGGGTGGCCATGATAATAAAATTGCCGGCCCTGAATTCCGGCACGGCCAATACCGTGGTCAGGGTTTCGCCGGTATCGAAGTTCATCAGGTTGACAATGGCTTTGCCCCGGCTGGCGCGGCCCGCCTGGGGCAGTTCATAGACCTTGGACCAGTAGACTTTGCCACGGTTGGTGAAAAACAAAAAGGTGTGGTGGGTCGAGGCCACGAACAGATGCTTCACGAAATCCTTGTCGCGGGTGCCCATGGCCGTTTTGCCCCGCCCCCCTCGGTGCTGGCTCTGGTAGAGCGACAGGGGCGTGCGCTTGATGTAGCCCTTCTGGGACACGGTCACCACCATGTCCTCTTCCACGATCATGTCTTCCAGCGTGATTTCACGCGAGGCGGGGCGGATTTCCGAGCGCCGTTCATCATTGAAGTCCGCCCGGATCTGCGCGAGTTCATCTTTGACGATGGCGAGCACCCGCGTTTCGCTGCCCAAAATTTCACGATAACGGGCGATATTCTCCAGGGTCTGGCGATAGTCTTCGATGATCTTGTCGCGCTCCAGGCCAGTCAGGCGCTGCAGGCGCATGTCCAGGATGGCCTGGGCCTGAATCAGGGATAGTCCAAAATCAGCCACCAGACGTTGCTTGGCTTCGGCCGGCGAGGTGGAGGCCCGGATCAGACGCACGACCGCATCGATATTGTCGAGGGCCACTTTGTAGCCCTCCAGGATATGGGCTTTCTCTTCGGCCTTGCGCAGCTCGAAGCGCGTGCGCCGCACGATAATCTCTTTACGGTGGCGAATGAAATGCTGGAGCAGTTCTTTGAGGGTCATCAGTTCGGGACGATTGTCGACGATCGCCAGGAAAATGATGCCGAAACTGCTCGCCATACGGGTATGTTTGTACAGCTGGTTGATCACCACGTCGGCGAACTGGTCACGTTTCAACCCGATGGCGATCCGCATCCCGTCTTTGTCGGATTCGTCACGCACAAAGCGGATACCGTCGATCTGCTTGTGCCGCACCAGCTCGGCGATTTTTTCGACCAAGCGAGCTTTGTTGACCTGGTAGGGCAGTTCGGTCACCACGATGGTTTCATCCTGGCTGCGCTTGTCCTGCTCCACTTCGACGCGGGCGCGCACGCGCACGATCCCCCGCCCGCTCTCGTAGGCCTCGCGGATGCCCTGGGTGCCAAAGATGATTCCGCCGGTGGGAAAGTCCGGCCCCGGAATGATAGGGATCAATTCGTCCAACCCCAGGTCGGGATCGTCGATCAGGGCGATGGTGCCATCGATGATTTCCCCCAGGTTATGAGGCGGGATGTTGGTGGCCATACCCACGGCAATGCCGGCCGAGCCGTTGACCAGCAGGCTGGGTAGGCGGGCCGGTAGAACGGCCGGTTCGGTGAGGGTCCCGTCGTAGTTCTCGATAAAATCGACGGTTTCCTTGTCCAGATCCTCAAGCATCTGGTGGGCGATCTTCATCATGCGCACTTCGGTATAACGCATGGCCGCCGGCGGGTCGCCGTCGATCGAACCAAAGTTGCCCTGGCCGTCCACCAGGGGGTAGCGCATCGAAAAATCCTGGGCCAGACGCACGATGGTGTCATAGACCGCCGTATCGCCGTGGGGGTGATATTTACCGATGACGTCGCCGACCACGCGGGCCGACTTCTTGTAGGCCTTGTTCCAGTCGTTCTTGAGTTCGCGCATGGCAAAGAGCACCCGGCGGTGAACCGGTTTGAGGCCATCGCGCACATCCGGAAGTGCCCGTCCGATGATCACGCTCATGGCATAGTCCAGATAGGACTTTTTCATTTCGCGTTCGATACTGACCGCGGGCGAGTTTTCGTTGTTCATGGTTGTTTCCTGTTGTTTCGCGTTTGACGTTCAGACAGCCAACGTTTTCGGGCGGGCGATGTGCACTTTCGGCGCTCCCTTGCGGACGGGCCACCCTAACCTTCGGGGGCGATGCTGGCCTGGTAATGATGCTGATAGATGTCGGCCAGGGTCAAAAAGGCCGTCACCACCAAGGGACCGTAGATTATACCGAGAATCCCAAATAGTTTCAGGCCCCCGATGATGGACAGAAACACCAGCATGGTGTGCATCTGCACCCTCTTACCCACGATGCGCGGTTTGAATAAATATTCGATCAACAACGTGATCACAATATAAAAAACGATGAAAAAAACGGCGGCGCCGTAGCGGCCCATCAGAAACAAGATAACTGTGGCGGGCAGAAAAACGACCCCGATGCCGACAATGGGCAGAAAAGCCAGGAGTCCCATGATGACGCCCCACAGCATGGGCGATTGCAGACCCGCCAGCGCAAAGACCCCTCCGCCCAGAAGGCCCTGAGTAATGGCACTGACCCCGTTGCCGATCAGGATGGCCCCGGCCATGTCCTGGAATTTGGAAATCAGGCGTTCCTCCTGGACCTTGGGCAGCGGGGAAACGTCGAAAATAAACGCCAACAGACGCTGACCGTCCAGAAACAGATAAAAACACACCAGCAGCATGAAGAAAAAATTAACAATGAATATCAATATGTTCGACGTTATTTTCTGGGTCTGTTCAAAAAGGAACAGCCCGACGTTTTTACCGAGTTCCGAAAAAGCGTCCTGGAGTTGGCCGACGCTGACCTTGAAACCGAATGGCGCCAGGAGGGCATTGACACGCTCCAGGATATGACTGCCTTCGACCAGTCGCTGGAGTTGATCGCTGATCGCGGCGGTGCGCCCCATGGTGTAGAGGTCGAAGGCCTCCTGCGCCAGGATCCCGACAAACAGGACAATGGGGACGAAGACCACCAGGAAGATGACCGCGCAGGTCGCCAGGGATGACAACCATGGGACGCCGCGGCGGTTGATCCGTTTGAAGAGCGGGTTGAAAAGCCCGGTCACGACACAGGCCATGATCAGCGGAGACCCGAACGGCCAGAAAAGCCAGGCGATAAGGGCGATGGATAGCAGGAAATAGGCCAGAAAGACCCACAGGGTTATATAACTGGAATGGGCGCCTCGCATGCCTTCAGTCATCCTGGTTGGGGCCTGTTAGGGGCGGCGATGTCATAGCCTTCATTCGCGGGCCTTGCGGTGGCGGGCGGCGGTTCATCCCGGGCCGCGGGGCGGCATGAAAAAGAACCACGACGCTCCTGCCCGGGCGTCGGTGGGCCGGCGGTGCGTCGTGGCCGATTGGATATCTGAATGTAAACCTTTGAGATTATTTACTGATCAAGCCGCCAAGAAAAAACAGCAGGATGGTCAAATAGATGGCAACCGCCGCGTAACTGCCGCCGGTGAAATAGTGCGTCACACATCCGCCGATGATCGCCGGCACCATACCGAATACCATGATTCCGATCTTTCTTGGAAGGTCCATTACCGCTGAGCTCCTTGATTTTCGGATGATAATCGCTCCCCGGCGCGCAAGCGCTCAAGGGAGCCTTGATAGCCTTTTAAAATCCAGATTTTATTAGCAGAAGCCCCTGATGATGTAAAGTGAAAAAACCGGCGCGACCCTCTGGTTTCAGGCCGTCATGGCCGGTTCCTCGATCGCTGGTTGGCAAGCTGCGCGGTCGGTTTGTCGGCGGGGTATCGAATCCGTCCCCAAGCCCTTGACATCGCACCGGGCCGGATCGCCAACCTTACTTTGGTTGCATCTTGGGCATGCATGCATTAAATCCCTTGCGAAGGGCGCTCAACGCGGAATCAAGCGGCCGCTGACGTTCAGCCGGCGGGCGCCCTCTGGCGTCAAATCGCCGACCATCGCCAAGCGCAAGACGTTCAGCAGGAACGACGCAATGTGCCTTCTGATTATCGCCTATAAATGCCGGGGGGACTACCCGCTGGTCATCGCGGCCAATCGTGACGAATTCTTCGACCGCCCGGCCGTACCGCTGGGTTACTGGCCGGATCACGAAGATATTCTGGCTGGCCGGGATCTGCGGGAATCCGGCACCTGGATGGGGCTGCACACCAGCGGCCGCCTGGCCGCCATCACCAATTTTCGTGAACCGGAACGCTATCGGCCGGACGCCCCTTCCCGCGGACACCTGGTGCGCGATTTCCTCAGCGGCCGCAGCACGGCCGATCAATATCTCGCGCACCTGAGCGCCGACGGCCAGCGCTACAACGGCTTCAACCTCGTGGCCGGGAGGCCTGAATCCCTTTGCTATTACGGCAATCGCGGCCCCGAACCCCGTGCGATCGCACCCGGGATTCACGGCCTCAGCAACCACCTGATGGACACGCCCTGGCCCAAGGTCGAACGGGCCTGCCAGGCCATGGGCGCGATCATCGACCAAAAACGCCGGCCGGATCCCGAGGCCCTGATGACCCTGCTGCAGGACCGCTATCGCCCTCCGGATAGCGACCTTCCCGATACCGGCATCGGTCTCGAAGGGGAACGTCTCCTGGCCACGGTCTTCATCCAAAGCCCCGGCTACGGAACCCGCTGCTCGAGTGTCCTGCGGATCGCCGCCGACGGCCGCACGCTCTTCATGGAGCGCACCTTCGATCCCGACGGCCGCTCGCAAACCCGCCAGTTCCGGTTGCAGATCCCGCTATGAGGCCTGCGCTGCGCAGAAAAACCGCTGGGTCTTTCTGATGCTATACCGCGGGGGAGCTTATCGGCAGGTCCATAGCGGTTGCACTCGTATGTCCCGCCATAGATTCGGTATCGGGATCGCGTTCGGAATCGCTATCGAACGGCCACACGGGTATGGCCGCAAAACATCGGGGCTGACGATTCCGATACCGATTGCGATTGAGATCCCGATTTTTATTGGACG
>JASFTA010000088.1:0-6361 GCA_050114115.1 Desulfobacterales bacterium
GACTACGGCGTCACCCGTAATGCCTCGCCAATGAACACCTCAGGGGCGTGAACTATCCGGGTTTAAGGTGCACATATGGCATCTGGCCCCCATTCCCGGTAATTATTCCCCGTACATTTACGCATGTCTAAACCTGTCTTCCGTGTCGATGGTTGTTGCGATGATCTTTGCCGATATCGACTTAGAGGCGGTTTCAAAACCTCATCTAACGCCCGATGGCGCCCTAAAGGTCTTTTCCAGCTTTTTTAACAAGCGGATGCCCTTGACGACGTCACCCTCAGATAGGAGCGCTACAAGTTCGCTGCTCAACCGATTAAAGGACTGCATGCAATCCTTCCAGAGCGCAGCGCCTTCATTCGTTTCGGTCAGCAGGGTTAGGCGTCGGTCCCCGGGGGCCACGGCAATATGAATCAGTTCTTTTTCCAACAGAATTCTTACGATTTTTGACACGTTCGACTTTTCGAAGAGCAGGCTCTCGCATAACTCTTTTTGACTGACCGGTCCTTGCCATACAATTTCGTTTAACACGCTGAATTGTTGCTGCTTCAGCCCAAATTGCCGACAAACCGTGTTCGTTCGTCTCTGGAGGAAGTGGCCACATTTCAGCAACAGTTGGATGATCTGGGATTCGATTTCGGATGGCACCGGATTCGATTGGGGGCTGGTGAGATTCTGGAGATGCTTTTTCTGCATGGGTGGCGCACACTGGCTATCACGTATTTAGTTTCCATTTAAACCAATACACACGATTGGTTTCCATGTCAACTATATAATCTACAGTTGAATTTTTGCAGTTGCACCCTCATAACCTTCGGCGACGTTCGGCAAGCGATGCCTCGCAAGCAAGGATTCCCATTAAGATCGTAAGTAAGGTCATCCTTAGCCACACGAATTTTTCCGCTACACAGCGGGATCTTGGAACCATCAGCGATGTCGAGGCGATATGGATAGACCCTGGCCATTAGCTGACTTGCCGAAGCACCAAGATGTCAAAACGTGCCCAAGATCATTTTTGATAAAGCTCAACGCTGTCGGCTTGCATGGTATAGCCGATGTCGACATTTGCCGAACCGTCAATGAAAAATAAATCCTTAACCATGGACTTGGCTTTTATCTTCCCGGTCACCCAGACCGGATCGTATAGCCCGCCCCTTTTTATCCCTTCGACTTGAACCACCTTGACGTAAACGATCTGGTTCGGCGGCGGCGGGGGCGCATGAATGCACGCCCCGACGTAGGGCACCAGGAGAAATTGGGTTACCTTTGCATCGGTGATTTCGAGGGGCAGGAGGTAGCCTGCCAGGCGGACGTGCTGGACGTCGAGTTCTTTGACGACGGCCGTTCGAATTTCCTGGGTTTGCGCCATTATATTTTTTATGTCGATGTTGTATTTCTGCGGATTCGCCCAGGATCAGCGCAAAGACACGCAATGGCA
Source organism: Desulfobacterales bacterium (assembly GCA_050114115.1). Taxonomy (GTDB): domain Bacteria; phylum Desulfobacterota; class Desulfobacteria; order Desulfobacterales; family UBA5852; genus JABZFP01. The sequence goes on from JASFTA010000088.1 coordinate 1,436, forward strand.
TTTTCAATCCAATCTGCAGAAACATAGAGATAATTCCACGAAAACCACGATGCCCAACGCTTGGGGTCGCATTGCCTTCGCCCAACGCAATAAAATTAAACACATTATCCCAATAAGACCTGGCTGGCAGATATCCGCCAGCTCGCCTCCGGGATTAGGATCGGCCATCAAAAAACCTATCCAAAATTCCCCAAAAGCGTTCTTGGGCATTTAGAGATCAGATGTTTTCAAGTTTGGGGGATAGCGCTCCAGATTCTTTGCCATAACCAAGCAAGACCCCGCCAATCTCGGGTGGTTTTCAGCCTTTCATCGTCGATTGGTTGGGGATGTCGATCGTTCAGCCTGGCAACCTTGAATTGGAAAACATAATCGGGTTCCGAACCCATGCGCAAATCGGTCATGACGACATCCGCGCCTACAGTAGAAAAGGCATAATACCCCCTGGTGAACCATTTCAGCTTGACAACCGGCGGGTGTTCTTCGATTCCAGCCATCAATGCCGAGTTTCGGGGGTAGAAATCGACGAACAACGGCGCATTTCCGTCGAATAGTGAGAAGTAGGTTTCGAAATAGCGGTCTTTCTCGATACCCACGACCCGCCATAGCAAAGTGGTGAACGGCGCCGGGGAGGATATGAGCTGGGTATAGGATACCGCCTGGCGGGCAAGCTTTTCCCTCACCCGGCGGTCGACAAATTCACCGGCACCAAAAGCCCAGGCAAGATAGGCCAGGCTGAGAAAGAGGCCAATCGAATTGATGAGATGGCCCAGGGAACGCTTCCGTTTCAACACCAGCGCCGCCAAAACGCCCGCGAAAACGGGTAAGGTAAAAAGGGGGTCAATGATGAATAGAACCGGGAAGGCCATCGGCGTGGTGTCGAAAGGCCACAGGATTTGGGTCCCATAGATGGTCAGCAAATCTAAGATTACACTGGCCTCCAGGACAAGAAAGGCAAGCAAAACCCATCCGCGATAATACCGCTTGGTGTCAGGATGTATTTTCGTAATCAGCCAGGCGATCATCGGCGAAATGACTGCCAGGAGGATGAGAGAATGGCTGAAGCCTCGGTGGTATACAAAGTCATTGACCGGGCCGCCGAGGGGTATCAAGACATCCAGATCAGGGAGGGTTCCCAAGACGGCCCCCCAAACGAGGGCCTTCCTTCCGACCTTCCGACCAAGGACGGCCTCTCCACAGGCGGCGCCAAATGTTAATTGGGTCAAAGAGTCCATCTTTTTTCCAACGCATGCTCATTTCGGGATTACGGACTTCCATTCATGACGATTGCCATACGACCGAACCCAACTATTAACAGATCAGGCTCGGCGATCACAATGAGAATCACGACTCTTGGTAAATCCGCCCCATTATGGAGACGGTTATTGCGGAGTGAGATCTGTGGACAGGCCGCCTGGATAGACGATGTATAGATGCTAGGCCCTCAGCTCAGGGGCCAAAACAAGTAAGGATGGCTTTGGAAAAGTTCCAAGATACGGCTTGCGAATCCTGAAGAAAGCGGCGGACTTGCCGCACGCCGCCGTAATGAGGGATGAAGCGTAACGCTGATATTGGGATTTTCTACAAAGCCATCATAATTTGGGAGCAGGATCTCGGTGGTTAGATCCCCGCCGGAGGCAGGCAAGCACTCCCGAGGCGGGCAAGTCCTCCGCCCGACCACTATGCTGCCTTTGTGTTGCGCGTGATCGTGATACTTGCATTCCCAAGCGAAATGCGCCATATTTTGCCCAATCCTTTATGGCGTCCTCCGTCGTTTCGGCCCCATTCTGGATCTTCCTTTGAGGACGCACTTTATATTAAATCGCCAAGCCGGTTTGGCCCATTCCAGTCTCAACGCCATGGGCCGGGGTCTAATTCGTTTTACTTAACCGCAGCTATTCCTCGAGGTTTGGGTATTCCAGTTCCTTCATCCGCATACGCAATCTGCACACGTTATACACAGCGTCATAATTATATGCGCATTTTTGTGTTAACTGATGAAGCTATGGTTCAAGTGAAGGTATCACCGGATTCGGCGAAAACCTGCACTTGGGGCTGTTTTCTAAAAAGGGTCGCTAACCATCGGGGATCACCAACCAAGGAGGCCATATGATTTCCATCAATGTGAACGGCCAAAAAAGGCCGGTCGATGTGGATGCGGATACCCCTTTATTGTGGGTTCTGCGAGACAACCTGGGGATTACGAGCGTGAAATACACCTGCGGTATCGCCGAATGCGGTATCTGCACGGTTCTCATCGATGGCGAAGCCCAGCGCTCCTGTGTTGTTAGCGTGGAGGAGGTCATGGAAAGCGAGATCACAACCGTTGAGGGTTTACCCGCAAATCATCCGGTCAAGGTGGCCTGGATCGAAAAACAGGTACCCCAGTGCGGATACTGCCAGCCGGGCATCATGCTCCAGACGGTCGATTTGCTTGCACGGATGCCGAATCCCACCGAAGAGCAGATCAACGATGAGATGGACAATGTGATTTGCCGCTGCGGTTCACATCCCAAAATTAAAGAGGCGATCCGGTTCGCTGCCGAAATGACGGCCAAACAGGGAGGATAAACCATGCAAACCGATATGACGCGAAGATCCTTCTTAAAGCGAAGCAGCCTGGTCATTGCCGTAACCGCCATTTCCGGTCCCTTGAGACTGTTTAATGCTTCTCCGGTCAAGGCCGCGGCGGGACTCCCCTTCAAACCCCATGCGTTTCTGGAAATTGCGACGGATGATACCATCATCGTCTGGGTGGGCCAGACCAATCTCGGCCAGGGCACCCACACCGGGATTCCCATGGTGATTGCCGATGAACTGGATGCGGACTGGGAATTGATCCGGGTGAAGCCTGCGCCCGCGGGAGAAGCTTTTAAAGATCCTTTATGGCATTCACAGTTTACGGGCGGCAGCACGAGCATCCGACACCGGTGGGATCTGCTGCGGACGGTGGGAGCGGCCGCACGGCAGATGCTGGTTGAGGCGGCCGCCCAACAGTGGGGGCTCACGGCCGGCCAATTTACCACGGAAAACGGCCAGGTGGTTCATTCGGATGGCCGTCGCCTGAGCTATGGCAAGTTGGTCGAAACGGCCCAAAAATTACCGGTTCCTGAAAATCCGCCTCTCAAACAAGCCGGAGACTATCGCATCATCGGGACCGCTCGGGAACGCCTGGATATCCCGGATAAAGTGATGGGAAAAACCGTCTACGGCATCGATTTCACGGTGCCCGGTATGTGCATCGCCGTGGTGGCCCGTGCACCCTATTACGGTGCTTCGCCGCAAACCTATGACGCCCAAGCGGCCATGGCGATCAAGGGAGTGATCAAAGTCGTCCCCCTCGAAAACAGGATTGCGGTATGCGCCGAAACGACCTACGCCGCCATACAGGGCCGGGAGGCCCTCAACATCAGGTGGTCCCAAGGCGCTTTGCCGGAGATGGATGACGCCTATCTGGACAGGGTCTACAGCGAACATCTGGAAAAGCAGGGTGCTTCCGCCAAGAACGAAGGCGATGTGATAACGGCGCTGGGAAAAGCGGCAACCACACTTGAGCAGTCCTATAAGATTCATTACATCTCCCATGCCCAGGTAGAGCCCATCAACTGCACCGCATCCGTGGAAAAGGAGCAGTGCCGGATCTGGGCGCCCACCCAGGGCCCCACCACATTCCAGACGGTGGCGGCCAAGCTGACCGACCTGCCCGTTGAAAAGGTGGAAGTCAATATCCTGCCGGCTGGTGGGGGATTCGGCCTGCGGGGGGACGCATCGCATGTGACGGATGCGGTATTGCTGTCCAAGGTGATGGAACGCCCGGTCAAGGTCATGTATACCCGTGAAGATGATTTTGCCAATGACTTTTTCCGTCCGGCAAGCCAGAGCCGCATAAAAGCCGGATTGGATAAAGACGGAAGGCTGGTCGCCTGGTCACATAAGGTTGCCGCGCCATCTGTTTGGGCCAGGATAAATCCCCAAAGGGTGAAGAATGGCGTTTGTTCGGATGCCGTTTCGGGCACCCGGGACATGCCCTATTCGATCCCCAACCATCGGGTGGACTATGTCATGGTGAACCTGCCCATACCGGTGGGGTTTTGGCGCTCGGTGGGGTTCTCCGTTAATGCGCTCGCCGTCGAATCCTTTATGGATGAACTGGCCCACGCGGCCGGAAAGGATCCGGTTCAATTCCGTCTGGCGCACATGGAAAAAGGGTCCCGCCCCTACAATATTCTGTCACTGCTGGCTGAAAAAGGCGGCTGGAACAGTCCCGTGCCCAATGGCCGGGCCAGAGGGGTTGCCGTCAATGCTTGTTTTGAATCATTTGCGGCCCATATGGCCGAGGTGTCGGTGGCAAAAAACGGGGCGGTCACCGTTCACAAGATCGTCTGCGCCATAGACTGCGGCACGGCCGTTTACCCGGATGCGATCCGGGCCCAGGCCGAAGGCGGTGCCATCATGGGAATGAGCACCGCGTTTCATGAAAGGGTTCGGTTTGAAAACGGCGGCGTGAAGACCGCCAACTATGACGATTATCCCCTTTTAACCATGTCAGAAGTACCGGAAATCGAAGTGCACATCGCCAAAAACAACCTCAAACCTGGGGGTGTGGGTGAGCCTGTCTTGCCGTCTGTGGCGCCGGCTATCGCCAATGCCATATTCAAAGCCACGGGTGTGAGGCTAAGAGAGCTTCCGTTTAAGAGAGATTTATTGGTCAGAGGGTAAATCGTGAAGCTGATACCTGTCGCCAAAGCCGTTGGCATGGTCTTGAGCCACGATGTTACGGAGATCGTGCCGGGCCGTTTCAAAGGCCCGGCCTTTAAGCGCGGCCACGTCATTCAGCCCGAAGATGTGGACCGGCTTCGTGACCTGGGCAAGGAAAACATCGCCGCATTGGATCTCGGGCCGGGATGGGTGCATGAAGATGACGCGGCG
>JASFTA010000089.1:0-6352 GCA_050114115.1 Desulfobacterales bacterium
TAGACGACCTTACCCTTTTCAGGGCCGATCCGCTGGATCTCTGGCACTATGCCGCCGCCATCATCGGTCTCGGTCTGCTGATCGGCGGGTTTCGCTACGTCTGGCGCCGGAACCTTCTGGGCACCTCACGGCGCGTGGAAGAAGCCCTGCGCAACCACCTCTTCGTCCATGTCCAGTCGCTGTCGCCGGCCTATTTCGACCAGACGGCCACCGGGGATCTGATGGCGCACGCCACCAACGACATCAACCAGGTGCGCATGGCCACCGGCATGGGCATGGTGGCCTTGAACGACGCCGTGATCCTGGGGGCCGCCGCCGTGGGTTTCATGATCTATATCGACTTGCGCCTGACCCTCCTGGTGCTGATACCGGCGCCGCTGATCGTTGTGGGAACACGCTATTTCAGCCGCCAGATGCACCGCCGCTACCAAAAGGTGCAGCAAACCTTCTCCACCCTGACGGAAATGGTGCGCGAACGGCTGGCCGGCATCCGGATCGTCAAGGCCTATACCTGGCAAGACCAGGCGGCCCAGGCCGTGGGCAACGCCTCCAAGGACTACGTGCGCCAGAATATCGCCCTGGTCAAGATCACCGGGGCCTTCCTGCCCCTGATGCTGCTGCTGACCAATTTGAGCATGGCGATCGTCCTGCTGGTGGGGGGGCGGATGACCATCCTGCAGACCATCACGCCGGGAGAATTCGTTGCCTTTATCAGTTATCTGGGCCTGTTGACCTGGCCCATGATGGCCATGGGCTGGGTCACCAACCTGATCCAGCGCGGGCGGGCCTCCCTCGATCGCCTCCAGATCATCCTGGAAACCGATGCGCTGGTCAGCGACCCCCCGGACGGCCGTGAAAACTTTGAAGCGCCCTACCAGCTGGACCTGAATGGGCTGCGCTTCCACTATGCCGGTCGCTCGGCCCGGGAAAACGTGGCGCCGGCCCTGGACGGCATCACCCTGTCCGTGGCCCCGGGCGAGACCGTCGGCCTGACGGGACCCCCGGGCAGCGGCAAAACCACGCTGCTGCAGCTGATCCCGCGGTTCTATGACCCGGTGGCCGGGTCCATTTGCATCAACGGTGACGACCTGAGGACGATCCGACTGGCCGCCCTGCGGGCCCTGGTCACGCTGGTTCCCCAGGAGCCCTTTCTGTTCGCCGCCAACATCCGCACCAATATTACCCTGGGACGGCCGGTCGCGGACGAACGACTTGACCGGGTCGTGGATCAGGCCGCCCTGACCGAAACCCTGGCCCTCTTTCCCCAAGGCCTGGAAACGCCGGTGGGTGAAAAGGGCGTCGTGCTCTCGGGGGGACAGAAACAACGCATCGTTCTGGCGCGCGCCCTGCTGTCGGAAAGCCCCTTCCTGTTGCTGGACGATCCCATCAGCCAGGTGGATACGGCCACCGCCGAAACCATCATCGACGCCATCCGCACCCTCAAGGGCCAGCGGACGCTGCTGCTGGTGTCCCACCGCCTGTCGGCCCTGCGCCACTGCGACCGGATCGTGGTTATCGACCAGGGCCGGGTGACCGCCAGCGGGCGCCATGCCGACCTCGTCCGTCAGCCGGGCTACTACGCCGATGTCTGGCAGCGCCAGGTTTTCCAGGAGGAACGCCATGCAGCATGACCTGGGGTATTTCGAAGAAGGCCAGCTGGACAAGCCCTATGATCTCAAGCTGCTCAAACGCATGCTGCCCTTTTTAGCCCCCTACCGGATCTGGCTGGTGTTCTCGGTGGGCATTGTCATGGCCCTGACCCTCATGGACCTGGCCCTGCCCTACCTCACCAAAATGGCCATCGACCGCTATGTCGTGCCGGTGACGGATACCCCCGCCGCCCCGCCCGCTGAGGCCGCCGAGCGTTTTCTAATCGTGAACCTCGAAGATGCGCGCACGGCCCGCATCGTGGAACGTTATCGCAATCTCTTCCAGGTGACGGACCAATCGGCGCGCATCGCCTGGACCGACCTGAAGCAGCTGCCCCCGGCCGCGCTCCAAACGTTGCGGCATGCGGACCTGCGCGGCCTGGTCTGGATCACGGCCGCCTTCCTGCTCTTGATTGGCCTGGATTTCGTGTTCAATTTCCTGCAGCGCCTGGTCATGGAATACACCGGTCACCGGATCATGCACGATCTGCGGCTGAAACTCTTCGACCGCATTATGAACCTTTCGCTGACCTTCTTCACGCGCAATCCCGTAGGCCGCCTGGTCACCCGCGTCACCAACGATGTCCAGAATATGCACGAACTTTTCACCTCCGTGCTTTCCATGCTCTTCAAGGATCTCTTCCTGCTGGTGGGCATCGGCGGGATGCTGCTGGTGATGGACTGGCGCCTGGCGCTGGCCTCCTTTGCGGTTCTGCCGCTGGTCATCTGGTCCTCGCTGTGGTTTTCACGTCGGGTGCGGGAGGTTTTCCGGCGCCAGCGGATCAAGATCGCGGAGATCAACACCCATTTTGCCGAAACCATCGGCGGCATCAAGATCCTGCAGGGTTTCCAGCGCGAGGCCGACAACGAAGAGCGTTTCCGACACCTCAACCACGAAAACTACCAGGCCGGCATGGACCACATCCACATCCTGGCAGTTTTCATGCCGCTCGTGGAGGTGCTGGCCGTCGTCACGGTGGCCATCATCATCTGGTATGGGGGCAGTCGGATTTTATCGGCTGACATGACCCTGGGTGTCCTGGTGGCCTTTATCTCCTATCTGCGCATGTTTTTCAGGCCCATCCGGGATCTTTCCGAAAAATACAACATCCTCCAAAACGCCATGGCGTCGGCCGAGCGCATTTTTCAGATCATGGACAGCCGCGAAGCGCTCCCTCGGCCTGATAGCGGCCCGACGGCCGCCGTAGACGCCCTGGAGCCCATCGCGAAAATCGAATTCCGCAAAGTGGGGTTCAGCTACGTCCCTGGAGAGCCGGTGCTCAGGGAGGTGTCCTTCCAGGTGGCAGCCGGGGAAACCGTGGCCCTGGTGGGGGCCACCGGCTCCGGCAAAACCACCCTGACCATGCTCCTGCTGCGGTTCTACCTGCCTGAGCAGGGTCGCATCCTGATTAACGATCGGGACATGACGCGTGTGGACCCCGCGGCCCTGCGCAGCCGCCTGGCGCTCGTCACCCAGGAGCCCTTTTTGTTTGCGGGCTCGGTGCGTGAAAACATTTTCCCCAAGCCGGAAGCCGTGAGCGAGGCGGAAATCCGCGGCGTGCTGGCGGCAGCCAACTGCCGCTCGATCGTGGAACGCCTGCCCCAGGGGCTGGACACGCCCATCGGCGAGGGCGGCAGCGCCCTCTCCAGCGGGGAGCGCCAGCTGTTCTCCATTGCCCGGGCCTTTGCCCGCGACGCCGAAGTCGTCATATTGGACGAGGCCACCTCATATATCGATTCCAACACCGAAACCCGGATCCAGGAGGCCCTCAAACGCCTCACCGCCAACCGCACCACGATCGTCGTGGCCCACCGCCTCTCCACCGTGCGCGAGGCCGACCGGATCATCGTGATGGCGCATGGACGCATCCAAGAGGCGGGCAGCCACCAGCAGCTGATCCAGCAGCAGGGCTATTATTACCGGCTGCACCGCTGCCAGGCCTGAAAGCCGCATCCCCGACCCCGAATTTCACTTGCCAAAAAAAACCGCAAATGCTAAGAATTTCGCGTTCCTCTCGTGCTCAAACGGCGGGCCCGATGGTGTGAGTACCACGCCGCCGTCGTTATAGATATCCCTACCTTGGTTCCTTTGGGGAACCGACAAATTGAATATCGGTTGCGTTATCCATTCCACCCAAAACCACAACAAGGAGGAGAGGATTCATGGCTTACGATGCGGTTAACATGGCAGACTGGCAGATCTCCGAAGAAGCGGAAAAGAACATGCCGACACCGGACGATTGGGTCGAGAAACTGGGTCTGAAAAAAGACGAGATGCTGCCCATGGGCCGGCTGGGCAAGCTCGATTTTCTCAAGATCATCGATCGCCTTAAAGACAAACCCGACGGCAAGTACATTGAAGTCACCGCCATCACCCCGACACCATTGGGCGAAGGCAAATCCACCACCTCATGTGGCCTGATGGAAGGCCTCGGCAAACGCGGCAAGAACGTCGGCGGCGCCCTGCGTCAGCCCTCGGGCGGCCCCACCATGAACGTCAAGGGTACGGCGGCCGGTGGCGGCAACTCACTCTTGATCCCCATGACCGAATTCTCGCTGGGCTTGACCGGCGACATCAACGACATCATGAACGCCCACAACCTGGCCATGGTGGCGCTGACCGCACGAATGCAGCACGAGCGCAACTACAACGACGAGCAGTTGGCCCGCCTCACTGGCATGCGCCGCCTGGACATCGATCCCACCCGCGTGGAAATGGGCTGGATCATCGACTTCTGTGCCCAAGCCCTGCGCAACATCATCATCGGCATCGGCGGCCGCTTCGACGGCTTCACCATGCAGTCCAGGTTCGGTATCGCCGTGGGTTCCGAGTGTATGGCCATCCTGTCGATAATCCGCGACCTGGCCGACCTGAAAGAACGCCTCAACAACATCACCGTGGCCTTCGACAAATCCGGCAACCCGGTCACCACCGGCGACCTTGAATGCGGCAATGCCATGACGGCCTTCATGCGCAACACCATCAACCCGACCATGATGTGTACCGCCGAATACAACCCCTGCCTGGTGCATGCCGGACCGTTCGCCAACATCGCCGTGGGTCAGAGCTCCATCATCGCCGACCGCGTCGGCCTGAAGCTCTTCGACTACCATGTCACCGAGTCCGGGTTCGGCGCCGACATCGGCTTCGAGAAGTTCTGGAACGTCAAGAGCCGCTTCTCCGGCCTCAAGCCGCACGTCTCGGTTCTGACCACCACCATCCGCGCGCTCAAAATGCACGGCGGCGGCCCCGCGGTCGTGACCGGCAAAGCCCTGCCGGACGAGTACACCAAGGAAAACCTGGAGTGGGTCGAAAAGGGCTGCGCGAACATGGTCCATCACATCAACACCATCCGCAAGGCCGGCATTAACCCGGTGGTCTGCATCAACCGCTTCTACACCGACACCGACGCCGAGTGCGCCGTCATCCGCAAGATCGCCGAGGCCGCCGGCGCCCGTTGCGCCGAGTCCAAGCACTGGGAACTGGGCGGCGAGGGTGCCCTGGAGTTCGCCGATGCCGTCATCGATGCTTGCGAAGAAGAAAATGACTTCAAATTCCTGTATCCGCTGGAGATGAAGCTGCGCGACCGCGTCGATCTCATCGCCAAGGAAGTTTACGGCGCTGACGGTGTTGCCTGGGACGCTGCGGCCGAGGCCAAGGCCAAGATGCTGGAGAGTGATCCCAAGTACGCCGACTTCACCACCATGATGGTCAAAACGCATGAGAGCTTGAGCCACGATAAGACCATCAAAGGCGCGCCCAAGGGCTGGACGCTGCCCATCCGCGACGTGCTGATCTACTCCGGCGCCAAGTTCCTGTGCCCCTGCGCAGGTCCTATCAGCCTGATGCCGGGTACCGGCTCCAACCCGGCCTACCGCCGCGTGGATGTCGATCCGGTGAACGGCAAGGTCACCGGGCTGTTCTAACCCTCTGAGCCCAAATCCGCCGCTGGCTCCCTGGCGGCGGACCCAGATGAAATAAACATGGCCCGGAACTCTTTCCGGGCCATTTCTTTCAGGGGAAAGAACATGAACCAACATCACAAGAAGAAAATACCCTGAGTCGGTAGAACTTCGCCGGGCCCTCTACTGTAGGTGGAGGACTTGGACCAATACGATAAAGAAAAGCCCCTTTGGAAAAAATCTCCAAAGGGGCCTTGGGTTTAGGTGAAAAGCTTATGATCGCCTCACCAGGATTCTAATGCCTAAATCCCTTCAGGTCTTCCTGGCCATTTCCTCATCCCGCAGCACCCGGCGCAGGACCTTGCCCACGTTGGAGGTCGGGATTTCATCGCGGAACTCGATCAGTTTGGGGCGCTTGTAGCCGGCCATGTTCTCCTGGCAGAAGGTCTTGATTTCCTCTTCGGTGCAGGTCTGGCCCTGGATCACCTTGATGAAGGCCTTGACAACCTCGCCGCTCTTGGCGTCCGGCACCCCCACCACGGCCACCAGCTCGACCTTGGGGTGGGTGAATAGAATATCTTCCACTTCCCGGGGGTAAACGTTGAAGCCACCCACCAGGATCATGTCCTTCTTACGGTCAGTGATGACGAGATACCCCTCCTCGTCGACGTGGCCGATATCACCGGTCAGGAAATAGCGCCGGCCTCCGATTTCCCGGAAGACCTCTTCGGTTTCCGCTGGCCGGTTCCAATACCCCTTCATCACCTGAGGGCCGCTAATGGCCACCTCACCGTCTTCGC
>JASFTA010000090.1:0-6299 GCA_050114115.1 Desulfobacterales bacterium
CGGCATGGCGGAACTCTTTCAGGCCGACTACCTGCGCGAGGACGGCTTCCGCCGCAAGGTGGCCATCAAGCGCATACGCCCGCATCTGGCCGAAAACGCCGACTTCATCAAGATGTTCACACGCGAAGCGCGCCTGGCCGCCCTGCTGCAGCATCCCAACATTGTCCAGATTTTCGACTACGGTAAAATCGACAACGTCTACTTTATCGCCATGGAGTATATTGACGGTAAAAACCTGGGTGAAATTCTGGCGGCCATGAAAATCGGACTCCCCTTTGACCAGGCGGTTTACATCCTTGGCGAGATCTGCAAAGGCCTGGAGCACTCCCATACACGGATCGACGATGAAAGCGGAATGCCCCTTGATATCATCCACCGTGACATCAGCCCCCAAAACATGCTGATTTCATGCAAAGGGGAAGTCAAGATCAGCGACTTCGGCATATCCAAGGCCCAATCCGAGCCAAACCTGACCCAGGCCGGCGTCATCAAGGGCAAATTGGCCTATATGTCTCCCGAACAGGCACTGGGCCAGAGCCTGGATGCGCGGGCCGATATCTTCGCGCTGGGATTGCTGTTCCACGAGGTGCTGACCGGCCTGCGGGTTTTCCGCTTCGAGAATGAAATCCAGGCCATCCGGGAAATTCCGCAAAGAGATATCGAACCCCTGACCGCCATCATCAAACAAATCCCGGAAGCACTGAATCGGATCGTCATGAAATGCCTGGCCAAGGATCGGGAGGCCCGCTATCAGAGCGCCGCCGAAGTCTATGCCGACCTGATGGCCTTTCGCAAACAAGCGCAGATCAACTATGACGCCAACGATTTGTCGATCTTCATGCGCGAGCGTTTGACGGAAGGCGATGAGGCCGACTGTGTGGTTTGAGCCGGAAGGTTTGGCCCCCAAAAACCTCACCCGGAGCCGATAGCGCGCATGCTTTTTGCCAGCACCGTATTTCTGTTTGCCTTCCTGCCGGCCGTCATCCTGGTCTATTACACGGTACCGCTGCAACCCTCGCGGCGGGGCCGCAATATCGCTCTCCTGCTCTTCAGCTATGTCTACTATCTCTACGGTGCCGCCGATTTCCTGCCCCTGCTGATGCTCTCCACCGTGGTCGACTATGGCCTGGCCCGGCGGATGGAAACCGACCGCCCCCGCAGGCGGTTGTGGCTCGTGGTATCGCTGGTCGTCAATCTGGGGCTCTTGTTCTATTTCAAGTATGCCAATTTCTTCGTCCACGAAGTCAACCTTATCTTCACCCGGCTGGGGCTGCCCGCCCTGGCCTGGCTCGACGTTCTGCTGCCGATCGGCATCTCTTTCTTTACCTTTCAGAAACTGAGCTATGTCATCGATGTCTACCGCGGTGAGGCGGCGGCCCTCCGCGATCCCCTGGATTTTGCGCTTTACGTGGCCATGTTCCCCCAGTTGATCGCCGGCCCGATCGTCCGCTTCCAGGAAATCCGCGCGCAGTTGCAGGGACGTCACGAAAGCTGGGAGCGTTTTTATCTGGGCATAACGCGCATTTGCTGGGGTCTGGCCAAAAAAGTGATCATTGCCGAGAGTTTGCGGCGATTTGCCGACACGATTTTTGCCCTGCCCCCGGGTATGCTGGACACCAAGACGGCCTGGTTAGGGGCCGTTACCTACACCCTGCAAATCTATTTCGATTTTTCGGGCTATTCGGATATGGCCATCGGGCTGGGTCTGCTCTTCGGATTCGTTCTGCCGGAGAATTTCAAGCGGCCCTATTCAGCGATCAGCATTACGGATTTCTGGCGGCGCTGGCATATTTCACTCAGCCGCTGGTTTCGCGATTACCTCTATATCCCCTTGGGCGGCAACCGACGGGGCGCCGCACGGGCCTGCCTCAACATGGCGGTGGTCTTCGTACTTTGCGGCTTGTGGCACGGGGCCAACTGGACCTTTCTGGCCTGGGGGCTCTATCACGGTCTGTTTTTGATGTTCGAGCGGCTCAGCGGATTACGGCAGCTGCCGGCCCACCGCTGGCTGGTCACCCGTCGAACGGCGACCCTCGTCATCGTGACTGTCGGCTGGGTTTTGTTTCGCGCCGCGGATTTCGGGCAGGCGCTGGGCTTCCTGAGCGCCATGTTCACTTGGCGCGATCTGCCCCTGGCCTACGATCTAAGCCTGCGCTTCAATGCTTGGGATCTGACCATCCTGATCGGCGCCGCCATGGTGTTTTTGCTGCCGGCGGATTTTTCGGGCTATAAGGTCCTGGGCGAAAGCCGAACACCGCGGTCGTGGGCGGCCGCGCTGGTGCTGATATTCATCGTGTTTCCCGTCTGCGGGCTCCTGATTGTCAGCAGTCCGGCGGCGCCGTTCATTTACTTCCGATTCTAAGGTTATGCTGAAGAAGACGATCGCACTGCTTTTTGTGTTCATGCTCCTGGCGCCCCTGGCGGCCCGGCTGTTGTGGGGGCCTTTGCGCGATGCCCGGAATCCGACCGCCGTCGCCGATTTTCCACATCCCTACGGCTGGGCGCTGCTCAAAAACGATTACTACCGGGCGCTGGACCGCTATATCAATGAACAGGTCGTTTTCAAGGATCGCCTGACCCGGGTCAAAAACTGGATGGACCTCAAGCTCTTCGGCAAGACGGAAAGGGCCGGCATCCACGTGGGCCGCCAGGGCTGGCTCTATCGGCGCATTGACATCGAAAACCACATCCGGGATACCTGCGAAGATGCGGGCCTCGTCAAACGGTTGCGGCTCGAACTGCAGGCCATCGAAAAACTGACCGCGGCGACCGGGCGGCGGTTTCACTTCCTGGTGGTGCCGAGCAAGGCCTCGATCTATCCGGAGTACATCGGCTGGGTACCCTTGCCGAAGACGGGGCGCTGCAGCGCCTACGATTTGTTTCATGAGGCCCAGCGCGATCTTCCGCTGGCGAGCTGGGTACCGTTGGCGCCTGCGATCCTGGCCGGTAAATTTGGTTCGCACCTGCTGTATGACCCAACCGCCGTCTTTTGGAACGGACGCGGGGCGGCGGTGGCGGCCGAGGTTCTGCACCGGCGCTTTTTCGGCACGCATGTTCTGCAGCAGGTTATGACCGCCTCGGCGCGTTTTGATGATCTCGAACGTCAACTGCTGGAGGATCGGCCCAGCGCGCCCCGGACCGTGTCGCGCCGCATCACCGGTTTAAATGCCGCCGGGATCGGGCGCAGCCTCATCTACGGCGATGCGGGGATCGACGGCCTTTTGCCCTACCTGCTGCCAATGGTTCAGGAAGCGGAGGTGATTTCAACCGAAACGATCCCCTCCCGGCAGATCGCCGAAGACTGGCGCGCCTATGACAGCATCATCCTTCAGACCACGGAATCCGGGTTCAGGGATCTGCAAATCGACTTGGAACGGATTTTCGATCAGCTCTCCGATGAAGCCGAGCAGGCCACGCATACCCCGGTGGATTTTGCCTCCGTTCGTCCGGTCGCCCACAGCGCTCTGAATCTCCGTGCCAGGGGGCTGGAACTCAAATCGCTGGGAGCGCGCTCCACCTTTGCGCTTATCGACCTGCCCGGATCCTACCAGCGCTGTTTTCGTGTGCTGCGGCTCAATCTGTCGGTGCTGCAACCGGATGTCGTGACCGTGGCCTATCGCACCGAAACCCCTTTTCAAATTTCAAGGGCCGTTCAACCCGGCCGCTTCAACCTGTACGTGCCCATGCCGGTGAAATCCACAGTGACATTGCGTCTCCAGCCAGGAGGGCAGGCCGGTCTGCTGCTACTGCACGAAGCGGAGATCATCGGATTTCCCGAGGGCGACGGCGAGGCCTGCGGACGCCCACCCCGGGCGATTCCACTTCTCCGCGCGACGGCTGGCGCAACCTTGTCCGCCATTCCGCAGGAGACGACGACGGAAGAACGGCCGCGCGATGGGCGGACGGATCCAGCGGCGGAGAAACCGGCCCCGTCGTCGACGGCGACCGCCCTAGCGAGCGATGGCGGGGCCGGGGCGGGAACAGCGCCGCCCGTTGCGGTGACCGGAAACACCGGGGAACAGGAAGACAACAAGCCGGTTGGCGAAGGCGATGTTCAGGATAGCAGCAAGGTTGAAAGCGGGCGCCGCACAGCGGATGCGCCCCGTGCCATCCCCCGGTCCCGCGCTGCGAAAACGCCTTTGCCAGCAGCGCTCACCCCTAAGACCGATGAACTTACGTCCCAGACCGCCGGCGCAACCGGCACGCCGGCAGGCCGGTCGCTATCGGCGCGGGCACCGATTCCCGGCGAAAAACCGCACATCAAGCTGAACGATTTCGCGGACGGACGCATTTTTCAACGCCAGGGCCGCCAGGCCGATATTATTGTCTCCGGGGTTTACACAGGATCCTTATCCGCCATCGAAGCCCGTGTGGTCCGCCATGGCCGAGACGAGGTCGTCGTCCCCTGGATGACGATCGACGATGCCCCCCGCAACGGCATTTTCCTGGGCCTGCTGCCTGGGGTGCCGGAAGGCGGGTGGTATGTCCTGGAGGTGCGCGCCGGGGATGCCCCCAACCTGCATGCCAGGGGACGCAACCGTTGGGGGATTGGTATTCTGATCGGCTGTATCGGGCAGTCCAACATGAAGGAGTGGTTTTATACGGGCCACGACCTGGAAGCGGATTCTCTCCTGCAGATTTACAGCGAAGACGGCTGGCACGCACCGGCATCACGGGGCAACGGAGCGATTGCCTGCGGCAACCGCATCATCGCGCGCACGGGCGTGCCGGTGGGGCTGCTGTCCTTTGCGGTCAACGGATCGGGACTGCATGCCAAGGCGGACTGGGGGACGGGGTACTGGGAAGATACACGCTCGCGATCGATTTACCAGCGATTTTTAAACGGTGTGGCCGCCACCGGCGGCCGGCTGGAATTTGTGATCTGGCTGCAGGGCGAGGCCGATGCCGCCCGGCGAACGATAACCCATGATGAATATCGCGCCGCCCTGAGCCGATTTATCACCCGCCAGGTGCGTCGGGATATCGCCAACGGATCGACCCGGCCGCTGCTGCCCTTTCTGGTGGTCGGCATGGTGAAGCGGCCAGGGGGGGACGATGCCCCCCACCAGGCCGTGCGTGAAGCCCAACTGGCCGTTGTCGAACAGGTGGACGAATGCTATCTGGCGGCGACCACCCTCGATCTTCGCAATCAAGGTAAACAGCACTTGGCCGCGGCGGCCTACACCACCATGGGGCAGCGGGTCGCACAGACCGTGCTCTACGTTCTGGGGCTGGAGGGCTTTCACCGTGGCCCCCAGGTTATCGCGGTGCGGCCGGACGGGACCCAAATACTGGCGGTGGCGTTGCAGCACCGGGGCGGCAGCGATATTCGCCCGGCATCCGGGATCACCGGATGGGAGGTCGTGGATAACCAGGGCCTCGTCCCCATCCGGGATGTTATCCGCCAGGACCCCCGAACGATCGGGATCCACCTGTCCCGTCCCCTGCGGGGAACGGTTGAGGTGCGCTATCTCTACGGTGCGCGACCCGATGCCCGTCGGCCGTTGAAGGACAACGCCGCTCCCAGCCTGCCGCTGGAGGCCTTCCGCGGAAGTCTCGATCTTTCCTCGGCATCTCCCCCTTAATTGGTGTCCGTCCAGAAATGGTCTTTTTGGCCCTGCTCGGCGTTCTCCGCGGGTTTAGCGGCTGCGGCGTACCGGCGTACGCCTCACCGCAGACCCTTGTGCGCGCGTGGCCTTAGCAGAACCAAAAATCCTCATTTCTGAATCGGACACCATGCCGAATTTATTATAATCTTGGATGGGCACTGGTTATGATTCCCACTGTTCATAAGGACCATATCGTCAAAGTTTGCATACATGCTCTTCCATTTCAGGCACACGGATTGTGTCACGGTGATAGTTCCGAACAGCAAAAAACCATTATTATATAATTATTACAGATGTATAGTTGGTATGGGCGTAGGCGGCATGCTTTTTGATAAGATAGAGGTTAGCCCGCTGGATCCTGATCGGATTGGATCTATGATGCCCACCGACTTCAGAAAAGGTAACAAGCATGAGCGCATCCCGGAATCAGGTTTTAAAGACCTCCTCGGAAGACCATAACCCCGTAATTCGCAGCGGCGTCTGGTCGCGGGCCCGACACCTGGCGGATCAGACACCGTCCGCGCGCAACCGCTATGTCGACCTGCTGCGGGCGCTCTCCATCATGGCCGTGGTGCTGGGGCACTGGATCATGGCGGCCCCTTTTTACGATCAGGGGCAGCCCCGGATGTGGCACCTGCTGGCCGTGGTGTCCTGGTCCCAGTGGCTGACCTGGCTTTTCCAGGTGATGCC
>JASFTA010000091.1:0-6222 GCA_050114115.1 Desulfobacterales bacterium
AAATCGGAGACGGCCGCATTGTCGTCGGCATCACCGCTGAAATCCCAATTGGTTTGGTTGGCCATATCCCCGGGACTTATATCGGTGTGGAAGGTCATCCAACCGGGGTAATCGGGGTTGACGCTCGGGTTGGCGACCCGCAGGTCGTCGTCGTCGGCGGCCTCGATTTTCATGGCCCCCTCGACGGCCCCGCCTTCGGCCTCGTAGACGCTGATATTCCTGGCAATCTCATTACCGGCGATGGTCACCTCCATATTGGCGACGCGGGTGGCGGCAATGCCGGTCAGGGTCAGCAATACCAGAATCATCAGGGTCGTGAAGATCACAAAGGAGCCCTCTTCGTTGCGCAGGGCCCCAATGACCGTCTGCATGCCCCTGTTGCGCTCAATACCGTCGTTGGTGTGTCTGTCTTTTGGCATCACGAATCTTTCTCCCGCTGTTTTAAGGAAGACTCAGGTTGCGGCAGCGTACCCGCGTCGTGTAGGTGCGCTCCACGGTTCCATCGCGGCCGGCCGGTGCCTCCGCCGTGAGACTGATGCCCACGCTGCGGATATCCGTGAGGGTGGCCGTCGTGTTCCCGTCGGCGTCGAAATAGGTGAATTGCAGGTCGGTAATATTGTCGGCCAGCGTCTGGGTATCTTCGCTGGTGGTCGAGCCTTCATAGAGCCGAATGCGGAGGCTGTCGGTTGCCGGGTCACGGAAATAGGAAACCCGTTCGAAATTATCGTCGTCGATGGTGCCGTTGGCCTCGACATCGCCAGCGCCTGTATCGATCCGGTCCGAGGTTACACGGACGTAGGACGATTCGGCGCGTTCGAAACCGGAATCGGCCGATTCCAGGGGGTCCAAACCCGCCAGCTTGATGTCGCGGGTCATCAAAACCATGGCCATGCGAATGTCCTGCTGCGTGTCGGCGGCCACATCCTGGGTGGTGTAGGACCGTTTGAGCGAGGCCATGGTGGTGACCACGGCACTGAGCAGAATCATGGACATGCCCAACACGATTAGCAGTTCGATCAGCGTGAATCCGTCGGATTCGCCACGGCGCTGTCTGGTCGCCGGTCGTCTGAATTCGGTGCGATGAGAATTGACTGCCATTTTATACCCCGTTCCCCTGGGTGATGGTTGTGAGGGTGATTTGCCGGTTACCGCCCCATTGGCGGTTCCACGAAACCGTTACGGCCACTTCGCGGGCCAGCGTGGCGATAGGCGCCGCCGGCGCGGTAACCACCGTGGTTAGCTGGTAGAGTCCGTTGGCATCGGTATTGCCCTGTTCGTCCAATTGCTGGGCTGCGACCAGCGGGTGGGTGGGATCATCCAGATCGCTCACGTCTTCGATGTTCTTGATCTGTTCCAGGTGACTGTGGGCCAGCATGGTCGCCAAGGTCAGCACGTTGCCGTTGGTGGTGTTTCGGGTGGTGGCCACCTGCATCCGGGCCACGGCCAGAATACCAATCGCCAGAATCGCCATACTGATCAGGACATCGATGATCGTGACGCCCGTCTCTTCGTTTAGCTTGCGCGCCAGTGAAAATTGGGTTCGCATATCAATCTTCTCCATTAACGACAACGTCGTTACTGTCTTCGAATACGACCGGCAATATTAATGATGACCGTCTGTTGTTCATTGTTGGCATTACGGAGGATAGCACTGCCAAAAGTCCCGTCGGGAATCCCCCGCGAATTGAAATGCATTCGATTGTCCGTAAAGGTTGTCGGCATAATGACGCTGACACCACTCGGGAAGTCGACCGACCGGAGCATCAGTTCATCACCATCCCGGGCCCAGTTCTCGTTGAAATCCTCAAAAACCGTGTATCCGCCACCATCGGCGTTAAAGACCAGGGCAACATTACCGTTTTCTCTGATGGCGCGTGAACGGGTCAATTCAAAGTCGCCCACCAGATTACTGGTGGCGCCGCGCAGATTCGCCCTTTCCTTGTGGGTCATATAGTTCGGAACCGCGATCGCCGCGAGGATGCCGGCAATGGCGATGATGATCATCAGTTCCATAAGCGTAAAGCCATTGTTTCGCGTCATGGTTTCCTCCTGGCGGGAGTTTGAGCAATTTATGTGCCATGGCCCTATCAGCGACGCCAGCGCCATTTTTAAGCGCTGCGATAGAATTCCTAATCTATTGTTATTCATGAGATTACCGTATAAAGCGCTCCAAAGGGACGCAGATTGCAATTTGAAGAACACGGGGATCAGACCGCGGTCTCGTTCGAACCCCTCAAGTGCCGGCATGCAATTTTTTTTATCCCTGCATTAACAAATTTAATGGTTTTCAAATCCACCTGGTTTTAAATACGAAAATGCAGCCGCGGAAGCAAGGCAAGCAGGTGCTCCGGGCTGCCGATCGATACGTATAAGGTCCCTAAATGAATTGGGTTTCCAACGGACCGCATTGCGAATGCCCATGTCAGGATACCAAACCCGGTGTTCTTTTCGAAGTCGGATGACGCTAGGTTCGCAGGAGGAAATGACTTCAGGAATAGCCCAAATGGAAATAGACGGAAAGCGCGTTCATCAACCTGGACCGACCCAACTGCATGGCGCCGCGGCACGGTTGCCGAAACCGGGCAGCGACGGACCTCATCGAAAATACTCGACCGCATTGACAAACACACGAATCCCGGGGGGCATTTCCGCGGGAAGCGGCGATACCCCCTGCCGCCGCCGGTTTTCCGCCAAATGGGTCCAATCGGGGTGGTTGGTCCAATGATTGAACGCTTCCGGATGCGGCATCAGTCCGAATATACGTCCGGTCGGGTCGCATACACCGGCGATGTCCATCAGGGAGCCATTGGGGTTGAGCGGAAAGCGGCCTTCGGCCGGGTTGCCGCGCGCGTCGGCGTAGCGCATGACCACCAGCCGGTTTTGCAGCAGACGTTCAACGACATCGGCCTGGGCGTAAAATTTGCCTTCGCCGTGCCGGATGGGTAGATCCATGGTTTCCATGCCGCGCGTGAATACACATGGGGAATCCGGGTCGATCGCCAGGTGCACCCAGTCATCGCGAAAGTTGCCGCAGTCATTAAAGGTCAGCGCGATCAAACGGGTCTGGTAATCGGCATCGAAGCCCGGCAGCAACCCCAGGTTGACCAGGGTCTGGAACCCGTTGCAGATGCCGATGACCAACCCCTCGCGCTCGACGAAGGCGAGCAATTGCTTGCCAACGTTGGTGCGCATGCGCACGGCTTGCAGCACGCCGGCGCCGTGATCATCGCCCCAACTGAACCCGCCGCCGAAAGCCATGATCTGATATTGATCCAGGCGAACCTCGCCCGCTATCAGGGTGTTGATGTGCACCCGGTCGGCCTGGGCCCCGGCCAGTTCCAGGGCGTAGGCCGTCTCCAGATCACAATTCAGGCCGAAACCGGTCAATACCAGGGCGCGGACGGTGGCAGTCATATCAATTCTCCGTAAGTTTTTTCCCAGGCTGTCACAAGGGCGTCGATCTCCAAGTCCAGCAGTTTCCCGCCATCCTGGGCGTTGACAATCAGCCGCGGTTTCGATGTCACCTGTCCGACGCAGGTGCAAGGCCGGCCTTCGAAAAGGGCTTCGAATGCATCCTGCCGGGCGGGATCGACGGTCACCAAAAAACGTCCGGCCGATTCCGAAAACATTACCGCGCTGTCGTTCAGGTCGGTTTCACACGGCACTTTGGACAGGTCTATGGTCAGTCCCAGGCGGCCGCCCATGGCCACCAGGGCGGCCTGCACGCCCAGACCACCGCGGTAGATGCCGCGAACCGAGGCGGTCAGGGACTGGCCGATAGCCTTTTGCAGCGCCTGATAGAGGGGGTAGAAATCGAGGGGCAGGACTTGGGGCACATTGAGACCGGTATAGCCCAGGTGCTCGTAATACTCCGAGCCGCCCATTTCATTACGGGTCGTACCGAGGAGGTAGACCAGATCGCCGGCCTGCTTGGCCTCCATGGTCATGCAGCGGCTGACGTCGGGCACCCTGGAGATGGCGCTGAACTGCATCGTCTCCGGGGCGGAGACTTTATGGGTAATCCCGTAGCGGCCGGGCAGATTGCCGTCCACATACATACTGTCTTTGCCGGAGAGCAGGGGGATTTCGTAGGCCAGGCAGATATCCTTGAGGGCCCGGCAGGAGCGCACCAGCTGGGCAGCCTTGAAACGCCCGTCCGGATTCTTGACCGCATCGTATTGAATGTTGGGCCAGCAGAAATTGTCGACGCCGCCCACATGCGCCAGATCCCCGCCCACGGCGATGACCCGGCGCAGGGCCTCGTCGATGGTGCAGGCCGTCATGTGGTAGGCATCGATGGCGGAATAGGTCGGCAGAAGCGACTGGGCAAAAGCCAAGCCTTTTGTACTGGTGAGAACCGGCCGGATCACGCCGGCATCGCTGGGAATATTGCGGTCCACCCCCACCAGCGGCTTGATGACGCTGCCGCCCTGGACTTCGTGATCGTATTGCCGGGGCACCCATTCGCGCGAGCAGAGGTTGGGGCGCGCCATCATATCGAGCAGTAATTGGCCGAAATCGCCCGGCACGCCGATGGCGGGTTCGCACAGGCCGCGCTCCTCGGGAGAGCGCCAGACCGCATCGAACTCCCATTGCGGAAACCCGGACTTCAATAAATCCAAATCGACATAGGCACAGTTGCGCCCCTCGTAGGCCACATGGAGTTTGCCGCTGTCCGTGTAGCGCCCAATCACTGTGCTTTCGACCGAATGCTTGCGCGAAAGGGCCATGAAACGCTCCAGGTGTTCGGGTCGCACGGCCACGGTCATCCGCTCCTGGGATTCCGAGATCCAGATTTCCCATTGGTCCAGACCGGCGTACTTTAACGGCACCTTTTCCAAGTCCACTTCACAGCCATTCGAGAAAAGGGCCGACTCCCCGATGGAGGAAGACAATCCGCCCCCGCCATTGTCCGTGATGAATTGCACGAGACCCTCGTCGCGGGCTTCAAGCAGAAAGTCGTGCATTTTTTTCTGCGTGTAGGGGTCGCCGATCTGGACATGACCGGCGGGGGTGCTTTCCGAAAAAATCAGGGATGCCGCCGTCACCCCGTGGATGCCGTCTTTGCCCACCCGGCCCCCGCACATGATGATCAAATCGTCGGGAGAGGTGGTCTTGTTTTCGGCGGCTTTACCGTCCACCACCGCCGGCATCAGCCCGACGGCCGTCACGAAGACCAGACACTTGCCCAGATATTTGGGATTGAAAACAATCTGACCAAAGGTCGTGGGAATCCCGCTCTTGTTGCCGCCGTCGCGCACGCCTTCGATCACACCGTCCAGCAGGCGCCGGGGGTGCAGGTGGGGTTTGAGATCACCGTTATAGTCCCGCGGACCGACGCAGTAGCCGTACCCGCCCATCAAAAGCCGCGCCCCCCGGCCGGTGCCCATGGGATCGCGATAGACGCCGACGATCCCCGTAATGGCGCCGCCGTAGGCTTCCATGTTGGAAGGCGAGTTGTGGGTTTCGCCCGTAATCACGTAATAATGGTCGTCGTCGAATCGCCCCACGCCAGCATTGTCCCACAACACCGAGACGACCCAGTCCTTCTGCGCCTGGAGTTGCAGCGTGGGCTCCTTGATACAGGTTTGGAACAAATTGTCGATGGTTTCCTGATGCCCGCGGCAGGGTTCGCTGTAGTGGAACAGGCCCTGAAAGGTATTGTGGTTGCAGTGGTCGCTGCGGGCCTGGGAGATGTATTCCAGTTCCAGATCGGTGGGATCGGCAAGATCGACGGCGGCCCGCTGGCGCTGGACCCCGGCGTCCAGAAAGTATTCCCGGATGGTGGGGATGTCGTTGGGGTTGAGGGCCAGGTTGCGCTGGTCGCTGATCTCCCGGAGGGTTGCGTCACTGTCGATCGGTACGGTGGTCACCGTGGGCGTGTGGTCCAGCCGGACCTTGGGAACGATCATGCCGATCCCCGCCTGCGGATCCCAGGCAGCGGCCGACGTCACCCGCCATTGCTGGATAATATCGTTGGCCAAGAGTTCGCCCGCAATTTGATCGGCCGCCGCGGCATCGAGCCCCGCACCGACCAGGCAGTAGCGTTTGGACGTGTAGATCCCGTCTTCCGCGCCCAGTTTGATGCCCAACATATCCTCGATCGCCTCGACCGCCGTGCTGCCCGCGTTGTCGCGCACCCCCGGCCGATATCCAATCCAGATCATCCAGTCGAAGGCCAGAGGCAGCGGGGTGTAGGACGACACCTGGGTTACCGGATTG
>JASFTA010000092.1:0-6186 GCA_050114115.1 Desulfobacterales bacterium
GATGGACTTCCAGTTTTTCAAAGGATGCGGTCATGGATTTCCCCCTGGTCTAAAAGGATCATGATCGGAAGGGTGGCCGCTGCCAGCTTGAAGGCCGTGGGCGCCGACCGCCGCTATCACAGATCGTAAAGGGTTTCATCCCGATCCGGGGCCCCTCGCCGGGCGTGTCCGCCCAGGCCTTTTTTACCCTTGAGTTGGAAGGGATCGTCACCCTCGAGCAGGTCGCCCATCTCCGCCTCGATTTGTTCGGGATCCTCTCCCTGCTCCATGCGACTCAGGGCCTCTTCCATACCGTCGCCTAGGTCGAGGCCGGTCATGCGGGTCAGTTTGCGCATCAATTGGGCCGCCTGGCGGGGGTCGTCTTCATTGATTTTATCAGCCTCGCCGGCCAACATCTGCATGGCTTTTTCCATTTTGCCTTCGTCGAAGGGCAGATCATCCGCATCGCCATCTTCCTGGGCCCGACCGGTAACGGCAAACATCGACACCTGGCGCGACAATTTGTTTTGCTTGCAGCGGGGGCATACGGGGACCTTGCGGGTATTGACGGTTCGTGAGAAAAAGTTGAATATCGTGTTGCAGCGATCACAGTAGAATTCGTAGATGGGCATGCGTCCTCCAGCGCTTTTCGGGATGCGGCCACTTGGGCTAATCGGATTTATAAATTCACCCCGCAGGGATGTCAAACCCCCTTTTGACGCAACCGTCAAGGATGAGGACGACCATGAATCAAAGCAACTACGCAACCCTCATACGGAACAACCTGCAAGCCGCATTCGAGATCGGTGCCCATGAACTGGCCTTACGTCTGGACGGCCGATCCGCCGCCGGTGCGGTGATCATAACCGCCTTTGGTGCGGAATGCCGCTTGCGCCCCGATGGTGTGCGACGCGCTGCGGAAAACGAAGAGGGCCCGCGAGGGGTGATCATCAGTCTGCTGGCGCGCCACGCCTGTTCAGAGGCCGGCATCGAGGAGCCCTGGCAGGCTTTCCGGGAACTGCCCGACAGCATGCCCTATGTGGGCGCTTTCCGGTCGCACACCGAACAACCGTTGGTGGCGCACGTGGAAGACATTATGACCCGCGCGGCTTCGATTGCCGATGGGATGGAAGGCCGCGTGATTGACACACCGATTTCCGGCGATTGCGGCCTGGTGCTCGAGCCCCTGCCCAAGATTCGGCTGTGCTACCTGTTTTACCGGCCCGACGACGAATTTCCGGCCAGCGTGACCTGC
Source organism: Desulfobacterales bacterium (assembly GCA_050114115.1). Lineage (GTDB taxonomy): Bacteria > Desulfobacterota > Desulfobacteria > Desulfobacterales > UBA5852 > JABZFP01. The sequence continues at coordinate 1,235 of JASFTA010000092.1, forward strand.
CTTTTTTCGGCCAATGCGCAACGCTTCCTGCCCACCGACGCCTTGGCCGATGTGGGGGAGTATACCTCGCGGAAGATAATCGACCTTGGTGCGTGAGCGCCGGTCCGCAGCCGACCGGTGCATTCCCGCGCCGGTGTCGTTGACTTGGTCAAGGCCTTCTGGTATGGCAGCACCCAAATTCGACGGTTGCATTGCGAGTGGCCATTAAAGTTAGGTATCGAAAGGATTTACCCCATGGAAAGAACTCTGTCGATCGTCAAACCGGACGGCGTCAGCCGCGGTCTCATCGGCGAGGTGGTCAAACGACTGGAAGCCAACGAGCTCAAAATTGCGGCCATGAAGATGATCCACATGACCCGGCCCCAGGCGGAAGGCTTCTATGCCGTGCACCGCGAACGGCCTTTCTTCAGCAGCCTGACCGCATTCATGTCCTCCGGTCCCTGCGTGGTCATGGTGCTCGAAGGCGAAAACGCCATTGCCCGTTATCGCCAGCTGATGGGGGCGACCAATTACAAGGAAGCCGATCCCGGTACCATCCGGGCCGATTTCGCCACCGAAATCGAAAAGAACGTGGTGCACGGATCGGATGCCCCTGAAACGGCGGCCTTCGAAATCGGTTATTTTTTCAACAGTTTTGAAATCGTGGGGTGAAACCGGAGCGCGTCAAGCGGGCCAACGTACGGATCGTCCTGCACCGGCCCCGTTTCCCGGAAAATATCGGCGCCGCGGCCCGGGCCATGCGCAATATGGGCCTGCGGCGTCTGGTGGTGGTCGCCCCGGAAAACTTCATCGAAGCGCGCATCCGCATGATGGCCACCCACGTGGCCGGTGACGTGGTCGATGCCATCACCTGTTTTGACAGCCTCTCCGAAGCGCTGGCCGACTGCCAGTACGTGGTCGGCACCACGGCGCGGTTGGGTGGCGAGCGGCAGACCGTGGTGTCGCCGCCCGTAATGGCCCGGCGTCTGGTGTCGATCTCCCAGGAGAACGAGGTGGCCCTGGTCTTCGGCCCCGAAGACCGTGGACTGACCAACCAGGATATTCGCCTCTGTCACGCGCTGGTCAACATTCCCACGGATGCCTTCGCCTCCCTCAACCTGGCCCAGGCCGTCATGGTTATGTGCTACGAGGTCTTCACCGCCAGCAGTGCCGAAGAAGGGGCCTTTGCCCCGCGACTGGCCACCCGCCACGAGCTGGACGGTATGTTTACCCAGCTGCGGGACATCCTGGTGCGCATATCCTACATCAACCCTGAAAATCCGGACTACTGGATGAATCGCCTGCGGCGGTTTTTCACCCGGCTGCAGCTGCGGGCCCGCGAGGTCAGTATCATCCGCGGGATCATTCGCCAGGTCGAATGGTACGCCCGCAAGAACTACGAGGACGGCCTGAAAGAAGGCCGCCGCCAGCATTCGATCGAGGAGGAGTAGATCTCTTATGCGTTTGATTCGTTTCGGAGAACCGGGCCGCGAGGCGCCCGGATTGTGGCAGGATGGCCGAATCGTCCCATTACGCCGGCATTATCCGGACATTCCCGATGTGGGCGAAACGTTCTTCCGGGAAGGCTGGCTGGAACGGATCAGTGCGCTCAACGATGCGGGTGATGCAATGGATGTGCGCCTGGGCCCACCGGTGGCACGGCCCTCCAAAGTGATCTGTTTAGGCAAGAATTACATCGAACACGCCCGTGAAGGCCATTTCGAGCCGCCTGAAAAGCCGCTTCTATTTGCCAAGGCCCCCTCGGCGCTCAACGGCCCTCGCGACCCGGTGATCCTGCCGCAAAGCTGCGGTCAGGTGGACTGGGAAGTGGAATTGGCGCTGGTGATCGGACGGCCAGGCAAGCGCATCCGCCCGGAAAAAGCCTTCGACTTCATTGCCGGTTATACGATCATGAACGATGTTTCCGGCCGCGAAGCGCAGTTCGGTGACGGTCAGTGGTTTCGGGGCAAGTCTTTCGATACCTTCGCCCCCATGGGACCGGCCCTGGTAACCCCTGACGAAATCGGGGATGTCGCCAACCTGCAACTGACGGCCCAAGTGGACGGGCAGGTCATGCAGACGGGCAACACCGCCGATCTGATCTTCGACATCCCCTATCTGCTGAACTATATCAGCGCCGATATCACCCTGCTGCCCGGTGACGTGATTTCAACCGGCACCCCGGCCGGCGTGGGTATTTTCCGGGACCCGCCCATTACCTTACAAGCGGGCAATGTGGTGGAATGCCGCATCGATGGACTCGGTGCGCTGGTCAATCCGATCAGTGCGGCCTGAAACGACTTCCCGTTAGGACCTCCAGCGTATGAATACCCGTTCACCCCAGGAGCCCCCCTGCCCCCCGGCCAGGACCGCCGCCGCCCTGCGTCGGCGTCTGCTGGTCTGGTATGCGGCCCGGCAGCGCGATCTGCCCTGGCGGCGAACCAGCGATCCCTACCGAATCTGGATTTCGGAGGTCATGCTGCAGCAAACCCAGGTCGCGACGGTGATCCCCTATTACGCCCGTTTCATCGCAAGCTTTCCCGATCTGGCCGCCCTGGCCCGCGCCGATCGGCAGACGATTTTAAAGCACTGGGAGGGACTGGGCTATTATCGCCGGGCGCACCATCTGCATCAGGCCGCCCGCGAATTGATTGCTTCGGGGGCGGGTCGGGTTCCCGACCGGCGGGAGGTGTTCCGAAAGCTTCCCGGCGTCGGCGACTATATCGCCAATGCCGTCATGAGCATCGCCTACGATGCGCCCCTGGCCGTGGTCGACGGCAACGTCAAGCGGGTCCTGGCGCGTCTCTGCGGCCTGACCACCGCCGCCAACCATCCAGCAGGCCATCGCAAATACCAGGCCGCGGCCGACAACCTGCTGGATCAGCGCCATCCCGGCACCCATAATCAGGCCCTGATGGAACTGGGCGCTCTGGTGTGCACCCCCCGCAATCCGGATTGCGGGGCCTGCCCCTGGCAGACGGCCTGCTTTGCCCACCGAAACGGGGTGGTCGCCGACTATCCCCATCGGATACGCAAAGCCCCGATACCCGAGCATGCCATGGTCGCCGGGATTATCGGCCACCGCAACCGCCTGCTGATCGTGCAGCGGCCCTCCGAGGGCCTGTTGGCCGGGTTGTGGGAATTTCCGGGCGGACGCCGGAAGGCGGGTCAACCGGCCGAATCCGCTTGTCGCAGAATCCTGGGCCAAACGACCGGCCTGCGTGTATCCGTCCATCGCCATATCACGCGGGTCAACCACGCCTATACCCACTTTAGAATTGTTGTCGATCTTTTCCTGTGCCGCAAGGACATGGGACGGGTGCGCCTGCAGGGCCCAGCGGCCTTCCGCTGGATTCGCCCGGGCGAACTTCAGAACTTCCCTTTTACGGGAGCCCATAAAAAAACCTTTGCAATGCTGTCCTCCGATATGCTGCGCTTCCACGCACGCCGCGCGTGAATCGCCACCTGTCCAGCGGACCGTATCCGGCCGCCCCGGAGGGGGTTTCAACATGCCGGTTTTTTATCGGGCCGTTTTCCTGCGCCACCGATTGCCGCGGATTTGTCCAAGGGCGCGCTAATATGATATGAGCGTCCCGCCGCGGTCGCCATGCCCCGCGGGTATGGATTGCATGGAAAATGTTAAAAAGGAATCACATGTTTCAGGACCCGATTCTTCTCGGCGGTGTCTTCGTTGGTCTGGCCATGGGCAGTTTCGGCTATGTTCTTTTCCGCTTCGTTTGCCGTCCGGTCTGGCGCTATCGCCGAATTAAAGCACGGATTGCAGCCATTCTGGATGCCAGCCGCCAAGAGGGTCTGGATGACGACGCGCGCGACCGCTTGCGCCGGCTCGCCGATGCGCTTCACACGCTGACATCTTCGGATCTGCCCCAGTGGTATCACCTGGCCCTGAAACGGCGTGCGGAAGCCCCCCAGGAGGCGGTCCGCCATCTGCAAAGCCTCGTCAACTGCCGCGAAGCTGCAGCCCTCGAAAGGCGCCGGGAGGCCGTTTATCAATCGCTGGGAAGGATTTGACCCGACAGAACCGGCCGCTGTGGAAAAAGGCGCACCCGCCTCTCGCGGTCCGGGACAAGGCTGAAGACCATAAGATCACTTTTAATTTTTTTTATGAGGTGTCAAATTTTTTTAACATCCGGCAGTCCAGCCGGAAGGCCAATTCCGTCGACAAACTTATTAACCAACCGAAATAAATATAAATTAAAAAATTATCGGCCTTAACGCCATACTAGGCCGAACTGGCATTCATATTGCTGCAAGTATATGCGGTGGGACTTGCCGCCCTGAAGGCGCCCGAAACCTGTTGAGCTGATTTCAACATTGAACATCACCTTCGAAGGTCCCGTTTAACCGAGGCGGGTTTTCACCTCGCTTCATTGCCGACTTGGGATTTAAACGACTTCTATTGACATGCCAGGAATTCGTACTAAAATGCCCCCGATGCAACGACCGCAGCCGACAACGACACCTTTCCACGAACATCACCAGGTTCTATCACGCCGGCATTTCCTGCGATTGGGCGCCGCCGTCACCGCAGGTTTGGTGCTCCCGGGCCAATTGTACGCGGCCCTGACCGCCGATGACCAGTGGGAACGGCGTCTCGTTCTTTTCAATACCCACACCCGCGAAAAACTGGACGTGTGCTATGCCCGCGGTGAATCCTATCGGCCCGAGGCCCTGAGCGCCGTCAACCATATTTTAAGGGATCACCGCACCAATGAGGTCAATCCCATCGATCCCCGCCTGCTGGATCTCCTCTGTGCCATCCGATCGAAGGCAGGCCCGGACGCCTGTCTGCATATCATTTCAGGGTATCGCTCGCCCGGGACGAACCGGCGGCTGCGCCAACAAGGCCGCGGCGTTGCCCGTAAGAGCCTGCACATGCAAGGTCATGCCGCCGACATTCGCATTCCGGGCCTGGCCACCAGCCGGTTGCGAAGGATGGCCCTCACTCTCCG
>JASFTA010000093.1:0-6158 GCA_050114115.1 Desulfobacterales bacterium
CCGGTCGCGGCCCTGCCCTTTGACTTTCACGGCATCGCCCTTAAGTTCTGCCAACAACAAAACGGGTCCATTGCTCCGCGAATGAGCGGCTCCCTTCGCAGCGCCCTTCCGGCTCATGGTCTTAGGTCTCGAAGATGCCATCAGGGAGAGGAAAACGATTTCGAAAACATGAACACGTCGCCTATTATCGAAGCCCGTCAGATTTATAAATCCTATCGCATTGACGACCGTCGCATCCAGGTTCTGCAGGATGTTTCCCTAGCCGTCCGGGCCGGAGAATTTGTCGTCATTCAGGGCAGCAGCGGCAGCGGCAAATCGACCCTGCTCAGCTTGTTGTCCGGTCTTGATCGTCCCGACCGCGGAACGGTGCATATCCAGTCCCGCGACATTACCGAACTGTCCGAAGACGGGCTGGCGCCGCTGCGCAACCGCACCTTCGGCTTCGTGTTCCAGTCTTTTCACCTGGTGCCCTCCTTGTCGGCCCTTGAAAACGTCATGTTCCCGGCGGAATTGAACCACGCCCCCAACGCTGCGACCGAGGCTGCCAGCCTGCTGGAACGCGTCGGCCTGGGCGAACGGGGACGCAACATGCCCCACCAGCTATCTGGTGGGGAGCAGCAGCGCGTGGCCATCTGCCGGGCGTTGGTCAATCGGCCGGCGATCATCTTTGCCGATGAACCCACGGGCAACCTGGATTCACGCAGCGGGCAGGCGATTCTGGAACTGCTCCTGGAATTTCAGCGCGAATTTAAAACCACGCTGCTGATGGTCACCCACAACCCCGGCATAGCGGGTCAGGCCGACAGCCGGTTTCACCTGGCGGACGGACGGCTGGCCGCGCCGATCGCCAATTAGAGACATTGCCCATGCAGCTGCGCATGATATTTCGCGAACTGCGTCAGAACCGCCAGCAGACCACCGTTCTTTTTCTGTGCATCATCCTGTCCGTGATGGGTCTGACCGCGCTGGGCGGTTTTCAGGCCAACGTCCGCGAGGCCATGCTGCGCGACGCCCGGCAATTGCACGCCGCGGACATCATCGTTCGCTCCAGTTTTCCTTTTCTGCCCCCCCTGGAAGACAAGATCGGGGCCTATGCGTCACGCCCGGACGTCGCGGTTACACGCCTCTGGGAATTCTACACCGTCGTGCGCACGATGGACGAATCCGCTTCCCTGCTCTCCGCGGCCAAGGTCGTCGAGCCCGGCTATCCCTTCTACGGCCAGGTGCAGCTGGCCTCCGGCCAGCCGTTTCGCTCCCGCCTCGCCCCGGGTCAGATCATCGTCGAGCAGTCGCTGCTGGATCGGCTGGGGCTGGAAGTCGGCAGCCGCATCTTTCTGGGCGACCAAACCATGCGCATCCGCGATGTGGTCATCAGCGAACCGGACCGTCCGGTGACCGTCTTCACACTGGGACCGCGTATTTTTGTGGATGCGCGCGACCGTGAGCGCCTGGGATTGATCACCCAGGGCAGTCGGGTGCGCTATAAGGCCCTTCTGCGCCTGCCGCCGGCTCTCGCACCCGAAGACGTCCAGCAAGATCTGTGGTCCGTGGCCGATGCCGCCCAGGAACGCGTCGATACCTTCCGCAGCGCGGATTCCCGGTTGAAACGTTTCTTCGACAATCTGTTGTTCTTTCTCAAACTCGTGGGCATCTTCACAATGCTCCTGGCCGGCATCGGCATTCAGAGCGTGCTCGCCGCGCTCCTGCGCACCCGGGTCAAATCAATGGCCATCATGAAGGCCCTGGGCGCGACCACCGGTTTTATCCTGCGTCTCTATCTGGGGGTCGTTCTGTTCCTGGGCATCCTTGGCACAGCCAGCGGCATTGCCATCGGTTTCGTGCTTCAGGAGGGTCTGGCCCGGATGTTGACCGACCTGACCCCGGCCGCAACCGGTTTCCGGATCGCCTGGAGCGCCGTGGCGGAGAGTTTTTTAATCGGTCTGATGGCCGTGGCCCTTTTCGCCGCGCGCCCCCTGCTGAACCTACGGCACTTCCGGCCATCATCCCTCTTCCGCCACGAAGCCCCGCCGGGCCGATTTCTACCCGGCGAAGGTCTGACGATAACCCTGACGGCTCTTTTCTTCGTGGGCCTGGTGCTCTGGCACCTTGAAGATCTTCGCACCGGAAGCTATTTTATTGGCGGCATCCTGGCGCTGATCGGCATTGTCTTTGTTGGCACGCGACTCCTGATGAGCGGTCTGCGCAAGCTGCCGGCTGGTCATCTGGCCCTGCGGCAGGCCATCCGCGGCCTTTTGCGACCCCGCAACGCCACCCAGCCGATCGTGGTGACCTTGACAGCCTCGCTGACCATCATCTTCGCCATCTTTCTGATCGAAAGCAATCTGGACCGGGCTTTTGTGGATGCTTACCCCGAAGATATTCCGAATGTCTTCTTTCTGGACATTCAGCGCGACCAGACCGAGGATTTCGCCCGTCTGGTAGCGCGTCCGCTGACCTTTTATCCCATCGTGCGCGCCAAGCTGATGGCCATCAACGGAGAACCCATCGATCCCGGCCGGGAACGCCGGCGTAAAAGCGACAATCTGGCCCGCCCCTTCAATCTGACCTATCGCCATCACCTGTTGGACGACGAAAAAATTATTGATGGCGACGCCCTGTTTCAACCCGAGGCCGGTAAGTTTCAGGTGTCGGTGCTGGACCGCATTGCGGAGATCGGCAACATCCGCATGGGCGATCGTCTGCGTTTCAAGATCCAGGGGGTGCCCCTGGAGGCCACGGTAACGAGTATGCGCACCCGTGTGCGCGAAAGCCTGCAACCGTTCTTTTACTTCGTATTTCCGGATGCGGCCCTCAAAGCGGCGCCCCAAACGATATTCACGGCCCTGCGGGCCGAACCCGACAAGCTGGCCGCCCTCCAGAATCGAATTGTCAGAGCGTTCCCCAACATCACCGTCCTGGATGCGCGTCAGACCATCCGCCAGATCGCCGCAGCCCTGGACCGTTTCTCCCAGGTCATCCGGTTCTTCACCCTCTTCAGCATGGTCGCCGGTATGCTGCTGGTCGTGAGCTCGATCATTGCCACGCGATCGGCGCGTATCCGCGAGGCCGTTTACTACAAAATCCTTGGCGCCCGGGGCCGTTTTGTGTTTTATGTGTTTTCACTGGAAAATATGCTCTTGGGGGCAACCAGCGCCGTCGGCGGGCTTGCCCTGGCCCAGCTGATCAGCTGGGTGGTTTGCACCCGTTATTTCGATATCCCCTACAACCCTTACGCGGCCGCATCGCTGGTCGGCCTGTCGGCCGGCATCCTCACAGTGGTGGCTGTCGGCTTGGGCGCTTCACGCACGATCATGCGCCGCAAACCGGCCCAGTTTCTGCGAACGCACGCCGCGGAATGAGCAAGGATCACGGGATGACCCTTAAGTTCGTGCTACGCCTATTGATCTTGATGGTTGGGCTGCCGACCCTGGCCGGCTGCGATAGCGCCCCGTCCGAGACGGCTTCATCCGCGGTCACATCCCCCGGCATCGAACGCCGCGCGATTGTCTGTATGGGCGACAGCTTAACGGCTGGCTACGGCGTCGAGGAAAACCAAGCCTATCCGGCCCTTCTGGGCGCACGGCTGCAAGCGGACGGACACGCTTATGAAGTCATCAATGCCGGCGTGAGCGGGGAAACCAGCAGCGGCGCCTTGGCGCGTCTGGATTGGATGCTAACCCTCGATCCAGACATTGTGATCCTGGAAACTGGCGCCAATGATGGCCTGCGGGGTGTCGACCCGGCCCTGACCCGCAAGAATATCGACGCCATCGTAACACGGCTCAAGGCCGAAGATATCGTCGTCGTTCTGGCCGGGATGCAAATGGTCCGCAATCTGGGGCCGGCCTTTACCAAGTCTTTTGCCGCCATTTATCCCGAAGTGGCCGCCGCCCACGATTTGATTCTGATACCCTTTTTCCTCGAGGGCGTGGCCGGGCGCGCATCACTCAACCAGTCCGACGGCATCCATCCCACCGCGGAAGGCTATCGGATCATCACCGCCAACCTTTACCCCTATGCGCTCGAAGCCATCCAGCGCCGCCAGGCGCGTTGAAACGCATGCCCTTCCAGGATACGGAACACGGTGCGGCCGCACACGAACGGCGTGTCCTGAACGGATTGGTCCATGAGTGGGAACTGGCCGCCAGCGAGCTGGAGGATCATTTGCGCGCGCGTCTGCGCCGGCCCCTTTTCCGCCTGGCGGACACACCCGGACGCTTGGGCTTGTGGGATGCGGCCAAAAGGGAAATCTGCTTGAACCGTGATTTGGCCTGCACCCATCCCTGGGATGAAGTACGCGACGTGCTGCGACATGAAATGGCCCATCAACTGGCCCATACGCTCCTGGCGGCCGACGGCCAGCCGCCCCACGGACCCGCTTTTCACCAGGCCTGCCTCATGCTGCGGGCCGATCCGGCCGCATCGACGGCGCGCCGGACCCTGCACCAACGTCTGGCCGCCTGCAACGCCCGCGAAAAGGACCACCGGCATGCGCGGATTCACAAACTGCTGGCCCTGGCCCAGAGCGGCAATGCCCACGAGGCCCAAGCCGCCATGCTCAAAGCCCATGAATTGATGGCCCGCCACCACATTACGACCCTGAAGACCGATCCGGAGCGGGCGTTCGTGAGCATCTTTTTGGGCCAACCGGCCCTGCGCCATTTCAAAGAGGCCTATGTTCTGGCCAACCTGATCCAGGATTTCTATTTCGTGCAGGGTATCTGGGTGCCAGCCTTCGTGGTGGCCAAGGGGAAGATGGGACGGGCGCTCGAAATATCGGGAACCCCTGCCAATGTAGCGCAAGCCGGCTATGTCTTCGACTTCGTGCAGGCGCACATCGAACGTCGCTGGCGGGACCTGACGAGCGCCCGGCGGCTGACCCGCTATCAGCAGAGCGACTTTGCCGTAGGGGTCATCGAAGGCTTGCGCCACAAACTGGAAGGACCCCAGCGGGCCCTCGGACAACCCTCCGATAGGGCGCTAATTCACAAATCCGACCCGCGCTTGAGCGCCTATCTTCGCCACCGCTATACTCATACCCGTCGTATTCAGCGGGGCGGTGGCCGTCGGGATGACAACCTCTACCATCATGGTCGGCAAATTGGCGCGGAAATAATTCTCCGTCGTGGTATTGCCCACACGTCGCACCGCAACGGCAAAAGGCTGCCGCCCACCTGAAAATCCTTAGACGTGGTTTCACGGACGATTGTTCTTTGATTCTATGCCTCTCCAGACGGTTCAACCGAATGCGCCTTCCCGGGGTGCATATATATGTCTTGCTGCGGAAAGGGGATGCTGATGCCCTTTGTTTTGAATTCTTCGAAAATGGCACGGTTCAATTCATGGATCACGCGTCCCCGGTCAGCCGGCGTTTTGGCCCAGCAAAGAAGCTCGAATTCAAGGCTGGAATCCCCGAACGCACGGAATCGTACCCGCGCTTTCGGCTCGTGGGAGATTCTTTGATTTGAACCGGCCACCTTAAGTAAGGCGGCTTCCACTTGATCCAGGTTCGAGTCATAGGCCACACCCACTTTGATGCGAACCCGGTAGCGAGGTTCGGGCGCGCTTTCGTTAATAATTTTAGTGTTGGCCACAATAGAATTCGGTATGGAAATTTGTTCGTCGTCACGGGTGCGAATCAAAGTGCTGCGCACGCCGATTTCGACGACCTCGCCCCGCTCGCCGGATTCCAGAATGATATAGTCTCCGGTCATAAAAGGCTTGTCCAGGAAGATGTTGATCCCGCCAAAAAAATTGGCCAGGGTGTCCCGGGCGGCCAGTGCCACCGCCAGGCCCACGATGCCGGCGGAGGCCAGGAGCGGCGATATATCGATTTTCCAGACCAGCAAAAGCAAGCTTGCGGCAGCCAGCAGCACCAGGACGCGGCCGACATTTTCAAACATATGGATAATCTGTCGGCCCTGTCGACGCTTTATCCACCATTGATGACAGATGCTTTTCATCAGCCGGCCGAGTCCGACCGCCAATACGATGATCAGCAACGTTTTTATGATTGCGGCGGCAATGTAACTGATGCGCTGATCGAGACCCAGCCACGTGACAGCCAGGAGGGCACCGACCAAAACCAGCGTGATCCAGGCCGGTCGATGAATCCTGCCGATAAACGTATTATCGATATCGACTTTCGATTTCTTGCG
>JASFTA010000094.1:0-6020 GCA_050114115.1 Desulfobacterales bacterium
GCTGGGGACGATTGCCGACATGCGCAGCCTGGCCCACCTCATCAAAAAAAAGGGTCACGATGATTTTCTGCGTCTCAAGCCGGACGATCTCCTGCAGGCCGAACCGGACGCCGAGGAACTGGCCCGCTACCCCGTCGAGATCGAACTGGGTGAGGCCCGGCTCAAGGCCGATTACCGCTTCGACCCGGGGGCCGAGGAGGACGGGATTACCGTGGCCGTGCCGGCGGACAGCGCGCACCGTGTTCGCCCCGAAGATGCCGACTGGCTGGTGCCGGGCCTGCTTGAGGAAAAAATTGCGGCCCTGCTTAAATCCCTGCCCAAAACCTACCGTCGTCGGCTGGCACCGGTGAGTGACACGGCCGCTCTTATCGCTCGGGAAATGCCGCGGGCTCGTGAGGCCCTGCCCGCAGCCCTGGGCGATTTTATTCACCGGCGGTTCCAAGTCGACATTCCGGCCGCGGCCTGGGAAGCTAATGTCCTGCCGGACCACCTCAAGATGCGGTTTGCGCTTACCGGTCCGGATGGTCAGACGCTGGCCGCCGGACGGGATGCGGCGCTTTTGCAACAGGCAACGCCGGCCGGTCCCCGCTCGGCGATTCCCGCGAAGCTAAGGCGGCGCTGGGAACGAGAGGGGCTCACGAGCTGGGATTGTGGCGATTTGCCCGACGGCATCGCGGTGGAACCCGATCAAACCGGCGGCCAACAGCTCTTCCCGGCCCTGGTGGCGCCCAAGAGCGGTCACAGCGGTGTGGCGCTGCGTCTTTTCACCAATCGCCAGGAAGCGCTTCGGGCACATGGCCAGGGTGTGGCGGCCCTGCTGGAAATGGCCCTGGCCGGCGATTTGCGCCACCTCAAACGCCAGCTGCGCCTGCCGGTTGACCTGGCCGCTAAGGTCCGTTTGCCGGGCGGCGCCAAGGCCTTGGAAAAACAGCTTTACGACCGCGTGGTCCGCGATCGTCTGGTCAGCGACCTGCGAACGGCAGCGGCCTTTGAAAAGCATGTCCGAACCGCAAAAACGGAGATCATCAGCGACGGGCAGCGGCTGCTGGCGGCGGTCGCACCGGTGCTGAACGCTCTGGACGAGGCGCGGGAGACCCTCTTCGGCTTGGAACGACAGGCGGGTGGTCGCGGCGCGCTGGCCGACTTCCTGCTGGCGCGACGCGACGATCTTCACAAGCTGGTGCCGGATCATTTCGTAGCCCTCTACGACCGGGAGCGCCTGCCCCACCTGGCCCGCTACCTGCAGGCCGTGGCGCTGCGCGCCCAACGGGCGGTCCAGCAATTCGAACGCGATCGTCCCAAGGCCGATGAAATTGCCCGTTTCGAGAAAATCCTGCAGCGTATGCTGGCGGCCTTGAGCCCGCGGACCTCGGCGCGCAAACGTGCCGCCCTCGAGGATTTCTTCTGGCTGATCGAGGAATACAAGGTTTCGCTGTTCGCCCAGGAGCTCAAAACGGCCGTGCCGGTTTCGGCCAAACGACTGGAGAAACTGGCCGGCGAGATCGGCCGGATGGTCTGATGGCCTGCTTAGGATCGTTCGGAGTTGGCGTAACGTTCTTCTTGACGCCGGCATGTTCGCATCGCGATGGCCCACCCCGGCCGTAACGTTCCTTCCCCGCTGAGGCCGACCTTGCCAAGCGTTTATTTTTCCCTATGTTTCACATAAGCTTCTGAGCAGATGGGGAAAACAGATTAATCGCCACGACACGATAAGGATCGAAGGGCCGCCATGGAACCAAAGCGCAATGGTGCCAAAATCAAACTGCTGATCACCGGCGCCTCGGGTTTCATCGGCCACGAGGTTGCCCGCCAGCTATCCATCGGCGGCTACCGCCCTCGGCTGATGTACCGTAAGTTGGGCGATGACTGCGAAATCTGCCATTTCGACGCCGATTTCGTCATGGGCGATCTGAGAAGCCCCAATAGTCTGAAGGCGGCAGTCAGCGGCGTGGACGGTATCATCCATCTCGGCGCCCGGGCCACCTTCGAATCTTATGCGACCCTGAAGCCTTCGATCCTGGACGGGTCGGTCGCCCTGATGCAGGCGGCCGTCGAAGCCGGCGTTCGCCGATTCGTTTACAGTTCGAGCCTGCTGGTCTACCGCGGGACAGACGCCCCGGTGACCGCCGCGACACCGGTCGACCCGGTTCTCGACTACGGCCGCATCAAGGTGGAGACCGAAAAACAGCTGGCGGCCATGGCCGCTTCCGCCGGCATCGCCTTCACGGCCCTGCGTCTGCCCCATGTCTACGGTCGGCGGGATCTGTATTTTCGTCAGCTGGCCGCCGGCCGTCTGATCCTGCCAGGGCTGGGAAATAACATCTACACCCACCTTCACGTCAGTGATGCGGCCGCGGCCATCATCGCCTGTGCCGAGCAAGGGTATTCAGGCATCCTGCCCTTCGGTGACCGCCGACCCTCCACCTGGGCGGCCTTCCTGGAAAAGGTCCGGCAGTACTACCCCAAGGCTCAAGTGCTGCGGATGCCTCAGTGGCTGGCCCTGCTGGCCACAGCCCTCCTGACGCCCTTCCGCAGGCTGCGCCCCAACCCGGGGCTGGAGACGCCGGGTGCCGTACGCACCTACAATTTCAATCTGGCCGTCGATCCGGACCTGCTGTGGCAAGACCTGGGGCTGGCTCCGCGGTATCCGACCATCTACGAGGGTATTCCGGCCGTTGTTGCATCGGGGCGGTAGAGGGTATCAAACCCCATTGTCTTAAACCGTCGTTCGTCACTCATTCTGGATTCCGGCGTTCGCCGGAATGACATGTGGGGTATGGGGTGTCTTCATAATATACGACCGTTTGAAAAATTCAAATCGCGTTAAGTGATCGTGTCGTATAAATCCACCCAATTTGGATTGGCCTGTTCGATCAATTCCAGTTTCCATTGGCGTTTCCAATTCTTCAGCCGTTTCTCCCTCCCAATGGCATCTATCATGCGGGTGTGGATTTCAAACCATACGAGTCGGTGAACCTTGTAGCGCTTGGTAAAGCCTTTAACCCTATCGTTCTTGTGTTCCCAGACGCGTTTAACTAGATTTGAAGTCACTCCGATATACAGGGTGCCATTGCGCTTGCTTGCCAGAATATACACGGCCGGTTGCTTGTCCACGTGATCTCCGTCATTGTCGAAAACTTGCCGTCACTCCGGCGAAAGCCGGAGACCAGGTGTCACGGCACTGTTTTCCAAAACCTGGGTTTTAATTTCCGATACGGTCGGTGGTCAGTTCGAAGTCAGGGGATAAATCGCTATCCCAAAACCCTGCTAGTTTTATTGATGATATCGTAATAACACGAATATAATCGGGGCTCGTCATTCTGGCGCAAGCCAGAATCTATTAATTCCAGGATGTTCTGGATGTCGGCTACGTCATCCCGGACCTGATCCGGGACCGGCATGACGAAAGCAATTTGTTACGAGTCCATCAGGTTTATTAAATCCAGAACAAAATGATAGTGATAGATTCCGGCGTTCGCCGGAATGACCGGGGCAGGCATTTGTCGACCCTTTACAATTTCACGACCCGATTGCCAAAAACCATATTGGTTTCAACACGGCGGCTTGCGTTGGTTTGCAATTACTGTCCATCCGCGTATTTCGCGGCAAGGGCCTCGTAGGATTGCGCTTCCGCCGCCTTACTACGCTTGCGGCAGCCGGCGGCATAAATGCGGCACTTTTCCCGGAGCATGGCCGCCGCGGCACGAGCCTGGTCCGGGGTCAGTTTTTCGTGGGTCAGGATTTTGTCCAGGGAACGGATCCGGTAGCGGTCCAGACCGGGCGCAGCGGATAGCTGGTCGGCGTGGCCGCCCCGTTTGATAACGAGTTCTTCGTGGATCAGATGGATGGGCGTGCGCAGGCTCACCCGCAGCCAGAGATCGTAGTCCTCGCAGGCCGGCAGGGCCTCGTCGAAGCCCCCCATGTCTTCCAGGAGTTCCCGGCGCATCATGACCGCCGACGGGCTCACCAGGCAAAGCGCCAGCGAAGGCTCGAAGATCCAGCCGGAGGGTTTGCGGTGGCGATGCTTGGGATTGACGCGTTTTCCCTTTCGCATCCAGATCTCTTGGGTTTGGCAGATCCGGGCCTCGGGATGGTTATTGAAAAAGGCTATCTGCCGTTCGAGTTTGGCGGGCCGCCAGAGATCATCGGCGTCGAGCAGGGCGATCAGGGCGCCGGTGGCGCGGCGCCAACCGTTGTTGCGGGCCGCACTGACACCCTGGTTGGGCTGGCGCAGGATCTCAATCCGGTTGCCGTAGCGTTTCAACAGCGCCCGTGTGTCGTCCGTGGAGCCGTCGTCGACGACGATGATCTCGTCGGCCGGACAGGTTTGGCCCAGCACCGAGTCAATGGCTTCCGCCAAAATCCAGGCCCGGTTGAAGGTCGGGATGATCACCGAGACGCCCGTTGGGTTTTGGTGCCTTTTTTTATGCGGGTTAAACATTGATGGTCATCCGATTCCAGCCTTCGACAGCGGTGTTGTTTCATAACAATTTAGATTCGCGTGGTTGTCGCGGCGCTGTCGGTGATCGTGTTTCAGCGGTTGCCACCACCGGGTTTAGTTACTAGTTTGTAGTGTTATGGTTTGTCAATCATGACCTGCCACCGGCGGCATGGCGGATTTCGGCAAGGCGCCAAAGGGGTTGCGTTCGTCGACCTGATTTGTTACACAATTTGGATTCCTCTCGATACCCTTTCGAATTTTCAATGTTTTCAACTAGGTAATCAGCAGAAAGGGAGGCACGCACCAGCTTGGAAACAGTCGCAACCCCACGCCATCTAACCTTAGCCAACTTCAAGGAGGGACTCATGAAAAAGCTTCTAATGTTGACTGTCGCGGTATTATTCGGATTCACCCTCATGCTGGGGGTCGCCCCCGGCGATGTCCAGGCTAAAACGACCTTTGTGACCATCGGTACCGGCGGCATCACCGGTGTCTATTATCCCACCGGCGGCGCCATTGCCAAGATGGTCAATGCCAAACGCAAAGAATACGGCATCCGGGCCACGGTCGAGTCCACCGGCGGTTCGGTGTTCAACATCAATGCGATCATGAGTGGTGACCTCGAATTCGGTGTGGCCCAGTCCGACCGCCAGTATCAGGCCGTCAAGGGAATCGCCGACTGGCAGGACAAGGGCCCCCAGGAGGATCTGCGGGCCGTTTTTTCGATTCACGCCGAAACGGTTGACCTGATCGCTTCCGAAGACTCCGGCATCAAGACGATTCAGGATCTCAAGGGCAAGCGCGTCAACATCGGCAACGTCGGTTCCGGCTACCGCCAGAACGCCATCGACGCCCTGGAAGCCAATGGGCTGAACTTTGAAAGCGACTTTCACGCCGAGAGCCTGAAGGCCGCCGAAGCGCCCGGCCTCATCCAGGACGGCCGTATCGATGCCGCCTTCTACACGGTGGGCCATCCCAGCGGCTATTACAAGGAAGCCACGGCCGGCAAAACCAAGGTCCGCTTCATCCCGATCCCCAACGCCGACAAACTGGTCGAAAAGTATCCCTACTACGCCTCGGCCAAGACCCTGATGTCGAATTACCCGGGTGCCGCCAACGAGGAAGAAGCCGTCGATACCTTCGGTGTCAAGGCCACCTTCGTGACCTCCGCCAAGGTGCCCGATGAGGTCGTCTACGCCATCGTCAAGGAAGTTTTCGAAAACTTCGACAAATTCGTCAAACTCCATCCGGCCTACGAGGGCCTGACCAAAGAGGACATGCTCAAGGGCCTGTCGGCACCGATCCATCCCGGTGCCATGAAGTATTACAAGGAAGCCGGTCTGAAATAGGCCGCATCCGAATGCCGACGACAGGTTGATCCCGGAGGCCGTCTCCGGGAGCGCCTGTCGTCGCATCGCTACCGCAGTGGGAACGCCCCGTTCCCGGCCTCCGTGCGCCATTTGCAAGCCACCGTGTTCTGCGGGGCTTCACACACTGCGGCGCTTCAACGTGTCAGGCGCCGGCCGCCGTTTACCTTCCTTTCCCAATGGAGCAGGTGACCCCTATGAGCAAAATCGAA
>JASFTA010000095.1:0-5996 GCA_050114115.1 Desulfobacterales bacterium
ATATGGTCGCGCCCAATCAATTGGTTCGCGAACGGCCCTACATCGAGGCCGGTATCCAGTCAACATTGGCGGCCTACGGTCTCAGCGACGTCGAGACCAAAGAAATCACGCATCAATCGGACGTGGTTTTCGACGCCCAAGACCCTGCCTTCGTGCGCAGCCTCCAAAACATCCCGGTTTGGGATCGAGAGATGCTGGGCGGCGTTTTAGAGGAACTGCAAGGAATCCGTACCTACTATTCTTTTCCTACCATCGATGTGGACCGCTATGAAGTGGAGGGAAGCTATCGCCAGGTCTATCTGGGCGCAAGAGAAATCCAATTTGCCAAACTGCCCGATGCGGCCCAAAACTGGATCAACCTGCACATGCAGTATACCCATGGCGAAGGTGTCGCGATGATCCCGGCCGCTCAAGCCGGTGACGAATTCATGACTTGGTTTGTCAAGGACATTCCGCCAACGTCAGCATATGGTTTATCCAGCAAACAGACGTCGATCTATTTCGGACTCGAAGACAAACCGTTTGTCATCGTTCCTAATGATGCTGGGGAAATCGGGACGCCCATCGGCGACGAAGAAACGATTGTCAACTATGCGGGCGAGGGCGGCGTCGCCGTTGACTCTCTGTGGCGTAAACTGCTGCTGGCCCTGTATTTTAAGGATCGCAATATCTTTTTCACGACCAAAACAAACAATGATAGCCGCATTCTTCTCCGCCGCAACATTATCGATCGAATTTTGCATATTACCCCTTTTCTTCGACTCGACCAAGATCCTTATGTGGTTTTCACACCGAACGGCTTGTTCTGGATTCAGGATGCCTACACGACATCCGACCGATATCCCCTCGCTCCGCCCGTGGAAGAAGGCTTCAATTATATTCGTAATTCGGTCAAGATTGTTGTCGATGCCTACAGCGGAAAAGTTTCCTATTACGTATTCGATGACGAAGACCCGATCGCCACGGCCTATCGAAGAATGTATCCCGATGTATTTAAATCTTCCGAAAGCATGCCCGCGTTTCTTAAAAAACACATCCGCTATCCCCGTGACATCTTTCTCACCCAGGTATCCGTATATACCAAATATCACCAAAGAGATCCTGAGCGTTTTTTCAGGCAAGAAGATATCTGGGAATTTTCCAAGATGGCGGAAGGCCGAGAGTTGATCCCGGCCAAGCCCTATTATTTGACCTTAGACCTTTTTGAAGAGGGCCGGGATGAGTTTTTGCTGTTTATGCCATTGTCCCCATTT
The DNA here is from genome assembly GCA_050114115.1 of Desulfobacterales bacterium. Lineage (GTDB taxonomy): Bacteria > Desulfobacterota > Desulfobacteria > Desulfobacterales > UBA5852 > JABZFP01. The sequence continues at coordinate 1,254 of JASFTA010000095.1, forward strand.
GGGCGCGACAATTTGCGTGCGCTGATGGCGGCCGGCAGCGATGGGGACAATTACGGAAAAATATTCGTATACCGGTTTCCACGTGATCAGCAGGTATACGGTCCTGCCCAGGTGCATTCACTCGTCAATCAAGATATCGTCATTTCTGAGCAATTTACGTTGTGGGATCAAGAGGGGTCCGCAGTGAAATTGGGCAAAATGATCATCGAATTCGCATCCGGTTCATTGCTTTACATCCAACCGGTTTATTTACAAGAGGAGGGGCCACTAAAAATACCGCAACTCAAAAGACTCATCATGGCGCTCAATGATGCCGTTGTCATGGCTCCGAGTCTGGAAGAAGCAGCGGTAATGCTGGAGGCGGAATTGACGCGAAAATCGACTCGCCGGGACAAGCGTTACCGGTCGTTACCGCCAACCGATGAAACAAAGGCATTAACGGAAGATGAGGTCCCGCAACAAATCGATGAAACAAAGGCATTAACGGAAGATGAGGTGCCGCAACAAATCGATAAAACAAAGGAAACACAAAAAGATGAGGGGCAACAACCATCGGTCGGCGAGTCAGAACTAGAACCAAATGATGAACAAAAAATCGTTCCGACGGACAAAAATCAAACTACGGATAGTATATCCGAGAAGAATATGGAGAGAGATGGCAAGGACTGACGCTATGTTATCGTTGTTGGGAGAATTTGACCGTTACATTCGGGATTCCTTGATTTTCAAATTTGGGTTTTTTAGTAAGACGAATGGGTTGAAAATATGGAATGGACAGGATCGTATCGCATATTGTCTACTCTATAATTCCTTGCTTTACACAGTCCTCCTTGTAGAGCGTGCAAAACGTTCCGTCATATATTGCCACACCAACGGTCAAAGAATTAATGCGATCATCTTCGACCACAAAAAGGACGTCTTGATCTATAGCTCGTAGACGCAAACTTGCGCCCTTGAAAATAGATACCTTGGCTTCGATTAGACCTCTTTTAAATGGAACCGTGATGCCCCATCCCAATACGGACCTAAGTTTTTCGGGGCTCGGCGTGCTATAGCTGCCATCGTTAAGGTCAAGACGAGCCAGCCGTGCGATCGCAACACGGCCGTCCGGCATATTTTCTAAGTGTTTTTCAAAGCCCCCTCCGCCCAGAAAGATAGTCTGCTGCTGTTTTCCCTTCCGTATTTCTTGAGGACCAAGAAAGAAACGATAGCATTGCCTGCCTGGGCAATGACCGACTTCAAGTGGTGCCGATACGGTTTTATTTAACTGGAAACGGTGATAGGCCGTCCATCCATCCTCAATCAGTTTAGGCTCCGGCCTTGCATCCATTTCAAAAGGCTTTGCGGTTGAGGCGATCTGCCCACCATTCTCATCAATCGATGCAGAATAAAACCAAATAATCGTCAAGCAACCTATCAATAAGGCGCATAAGAGCGCCGTCCTATATGGTTGGTTTTTTAATCGGGCAATGATCGATTCAAAACGCACTTTTTGGCTCTCCATGGCGACTCCCCTTCGGGGCTGCACGGGCATAAAAAATCGATTGTGATCTGACGACATGCCCACAAAAATTAAAATCCGATGCATTTGTCAAACCAATAAGCACCAAGCATAATTGCGATTGAGTCGGGCGCACCTACCCATCCAGAACGGGCTTCAGGACAGCCGCCTGGGAGGCCCTGCGAGCGTCCTCAAGCGGGCTTTTCTCGCGTTCTATACCAGAAACAGAAAAATTAGCCTATGCGTTTCTGACGCACCTCGGACAAGGGCAATTTGCCTCTCACAAATATGCCGCGGGCCCTGGTGATTTCCCTCCGGTGGTCGTCGTAGAGAACAGATTCACAGATAAACCGCGATCGATTGGTGCTGATGACCCTGCCGTAAAGATGCCTTTTGCGGATGGGCATTAGGTTATGGCCGTCACGACGGTAATCGTCAGTTCATTCGCGATGAAACTTTATTGGCCTTTGGCGCTTGATTCATGGGCAGGGCTTCGTAGCTTTCCACCAGGTTTTCGAAGGCTGCTTTGTACGCCTTGACGGCCTCCGCCAACCGGGGGATGCGTTCAGCCGCCAGGCGGCCGTGACGGGTCAAGCGCTCGCCGCGAAGTTCCTGGTTTCTATAGGCGTCCAGCAGTTTCAGGGTGTCCAGAGCAAAGGCGATGCGCCGGGTGGTTTCATCGTCCGGCGGGGCGTAGCGGTAAGTTTTCTTGATAAAGTTGAAATGATGCGTCGAGGGCGGCATAAGGTCCAGATAGTCTCCCATCAGCGTAAAGAGATGGGCCCTGGCCATTAACATGTTTTCAAGGGCGGGCCTCAACTTTGGGTACCTGGTGGTCACCGCCTGGATGATGTGCTCAATCTCTGTGGGCAGCGGGGCTTCTTCGTATGAATCCGGGGTATGAAAAAACCGGTCCATCACCGGCTCCTTGTTTTTTTTCAAACCGCTTTTGCAATACATTTCCAGAATATCCACCATGTGCCGCGCATCGGTCTGAATAATACTCTGCATCTTTTCGGCCAGGAGGCTGTTCAGAATCAGGGGGAGCGTCTTTTGGCGGTCGGCCAGCTCTTTTTCAATGCGGCCGCAGTCGCTGGCATAACAGGACTGCATGAAAGCCCGCATGAAGAGGGGATCTTTGCCTCCGGTGCGGAAACGCCGGGATTTAATACGGCGCAACCCTTGGTGTACACCTGCCATTAGAACCAAAATCAGCAAGACGGCGAGGCTAATACCACTCGGGCCGATTCGCGCCAGGAGCCCGTATTGGGCCAGAATCGAAAAGGCGACCACCAGCATGGCAAGACCGGCGAAAATCGTAACGCCCATGACGGCAAAACCATCCTGGGCGCAAAAGTGCATCCCCCGATCCGCGGGGGAATATTTTTTAGGGCTTTGAGGCATGGGTCGTCTGGTTAATCCAACAACGTCATGATGAAGGGTGGCTTCTATTTGGGAGGCGGCAGAATCTGGAACTTGCTGTTGTCCGTCTTTTCCATTTCGATCAGGTTTTCGCGGGTGGAAATCACGTCGCCATCCTTGGAAATCACCCGCTCATCATCCGTAATCAGCAACCCCAACTGTTTCATCACATCGTTCTTGTAGCGGTATTGGTGTTCCATATGCCGGCGCCTCAATTTGTAGTTGGCCACCATCCAGGTGATACTGAAGATGACGCCGGCCACCAGGACGATGCACAGGGCGATCAAACCGTATTCGACGACGGCTTCACCGGCATTGAGTACGAACAAAATAATGGCGTCAAGTTGATAGGCCACCAGCGAACCGATGAGCAGAACGAACATTAAAATAAGGAAAGGCACCTGACGCATGTGATACAGGTAGATGTTCATCTTGAGCAGGTGCGATTTTTTCTCCATTTCCGCCGTGCTCAGGTTTTCGCCATTTTCGCTGCTGGTCTCTCGGCCGAAGAGGTAATTGTTAAAAGCAAAAATGAATACCCCCAACAGAAACGTGATGGCAATCGGGATCGTAAAGGCCGTAAAAAAATAGAATTTCCATGGGAAAGGGCCTTTTTCCGGCCCCAGGGAGCTGAAAAAGCTGATTAAAAAGATGAGAATTTCGACCCCAATGACAAAGTACAGGTAATTGACAAAATAGGTTTTGAGCTGCACCTCGTCGAATAGGGATGCTATCCCCTTGAAACTGTTACTTTTCTTATTGCTCATCCAGCGACCCTCTGAATTTCGGTTTATAATCTGTATCCATGCCGACATGGCTTTTATTGAAATGTGCGAATCGTCATCCCCCTGTCAATACGATTTTTATATGGTCTCTCCTCCATGACCTCATCACCCGACTTGCGCAATGGGTTCGCCGCGGCGAAAATGATGGGGATGCCCATTGATTCTTAAGATCATCTCGGTCCATAAAGGGATGTCTGTGTTTTTATGCGTTCCCATTTATAAAATCATAATTGCCTTCCTCCGCAATATGCCTGCCCTGTCGTGCGCAGCGACTGACCACCGGTTGATAAATTATCAAGCGCATGCGGCATACCAGAGACGCCCTAAACGAATCAACTTGATGTGCTTTTTGTCTACTTCGCCCTGTATGGACCCACCGCATTGAGAGGAAAATTATACTCTTCCTATTATTGGGAAACAGCGTCAACGCCAGCATATACAACAAATTGTATGCGCAGGCCATGCGGAGTCAGGTCGATTGCTACAAATTATTTTTATCAGTGCCGGCTTGGATGGGGATTCGTCTAGGATAGCCAATGTGTTTTGGTATTATGAAACAATTCAAAAATCAAGATAGGGTTAAAAATACGTCGTCTTAGCCGTCGCAGAGGAGTGGGATCAAAACAAGAAGGCCCGCCGCAAGCGACAGGCCCTTTGTTATCAATTGGCGCCCCCAAGGGGATGTAACCCCTGTCGCCGGCGTGAGCGTCCGGCTTCAGGTCGGCACCACGCTCAAGCAGATGCAGCCCGGACCGGCGTGGGCGGTGATGGTCGGGCCGACTTCGGCCAGTTGGATGCGGCCCACGGCTGCGGGGATCCTTTCTTCCAGGAGGGCGCCCAGGGTCCTGGCTTTGTCGACCGCGTCGGCGTGGGCGATCCAGATGTCGCAGTCGCCGCGGAAGAGGCGGTAGTCTTCGTGGACCAGGTCGGCCATCGATTCGAGGGCCGAATCCGCGCCACGGTGTTTGCTCAAGGGAGACAGTTTGCCGTTTCTGAGGCCGACCACGGGCTTGACGTCGAGCATGCTGCCCATGA
>JASFTA010000096.1:0-5964 GCA_050114115.1 Desulfobacterales bacterium
GATGATATTTTTCATTCAGGGTGCTCTGTGGATCTAATTCAAATGAGCCGTATAGCATAAAATTTAAAAAATGTAATGGGGATATTTTAAAGATCCTCGCAAGGCGCGACTTGACCCCGCCATCGGCTTGAATTAAAAAAACGCGCATTTAAGAAGGTTTTTGTGGCACCACGACCCGTAATCCGAATTCATCAGGAGACCGTAATCGATGACCGACACTGATAACATCGACGATTCCTCCCAAGAGCCCCTCCGGGATAGCGAATGGGACCAGCGGCGCCTTTGCCCCGACGGCAACTGTATCGGCGTGATCGGTTCGGACGGACGCTGCAAGGAATGCGGCCGGCCGGGCGGCGACGACCAGACCGACGATCCGGCCACCGCCTCCGCAATGTCGTCCAGCCATACGATCAGCCCGGAAGCTTCGCCTTCGGAGGCAAGTTCTGCGGGATTCCATGACGATGCAGATGACGACCACTGGGCCAATCGCCGTTTATGCCCTGACGGCAACTGTATCGGGGTGATTGGTCCGGACGGGCGTTGCAAGGAATGCGGGCGTCCGGATGAAGGTCGCTGAAATAGATCGATGGGTCGGCCCCGAACACGGCCGACCTTTGACATCCTAAAACGCGTTTCTGTCATTGGGCTGTTTTTTCCCCGTCAAGAAAATCCTGCTTCAATCCGATAACGCTTTCCAAGGGGCCCCTTCCGTTGGGCCGCAGGCACGGGGTTTCTGGCGTTCCAGACGATGTTCACTTAATTGGCCAATCCGGGTTCGCTCGACGTCGTCGAATTCCTCAATGGCCCGGAGGGATCCTCTGAGGCCGCCCCCTAGAGGCTAACAGGTGAGATCAGCCGCTTGATGCCGGTCAAGCCTAGATCTCCCCTGAAAGCGTTGGTCGCACCGGCCAAGCGGAAGATCATGGATTAACGGGGTCGTCTGCCGGCCGGAGCATGTTCAGCTAAGGAGTGAGTCGTTTTTATGGTGGAATGGTTAAGAGCAACCATCGGAGTGCTTCTCGTTCTGGCCCTGGCGGTTATCTGCCCGTGCAACGCGGCGGCGAATCAAACCGTGGTTGTCGGGATCTACCAGAACAATCCGCTGATGATCATCGATGACGAAGCGGGTCCGGACGGCTTTCTGGTCGAGGTCATGCGGGCCATCGCCGAGCACCAGGGCTGGGATGTCATCTTCCGCAGCGGCAGCTGGTCCGATTGCCTGGCGTGGCTCGAAAAGGGTGATATCGATGCTCTGGGCGGCGTGGTGTTTGCTGAAGAAAACGCCCACCGGTTTCATTTGGGGCGTGAGAGCCTTATTACGGCCTGGGGTCAGGTTTATGTCAAACCGGGGGCCGCCATTGAATCCGTTCTCGACCTGGGTGCCAAGAAAATCGCCGTGTTGAAGAGCGATCAGCATTACCGGGATTTCAGGGACGTGATCGAACGCTTCGGGCTGCAATGCCGTTTCATCGAGGCCGACGATTACGAAACCGTGCTCATGATGGTGGCGGCCGGGCGCTGTGATGCCGGCATCGTCAATCAATTCTACGGTGATTCTCACCACGATCGGTTCGGGTTGATCAAGAGTGCGATTGTCTTCAGCCCCCGCAAGCTTTATTTCGCGACGCGTCAGGGCCACCTGACCGGCCTGATGGCGGCTATCGACCATCAGCTCTGGGAGTTGAAACGCGACAAGGATTCGGTTTACCACCTGGCCCTGGCCCGCTGGTTCAGTCCTCTGCCGGAGCATCGCATACCGATATGGTTTAACTGGTTCGTCCTGGGGATCGTTCTCCTGACCCTTGTGCTGATGCTGCATAGCGTCGTGATGCAGCGCACTGTTCGATCCAAAACCCGCGAACTGTCGGCTAAAAACCAGGCGCTTTCCGATGAAATCATTCAGCGGCGGCAAGCGGAAGCGACCCTCAGCCGCCAGAAGGAATATCTGGGGGCCCTGCACGATACAGCCCTGGGCCTTATCCGCCGCCTGGATCTGGATGAGCTTCTACAGGCGTTGGTCAAGCGCGCCGGGCTGCTGCTGAGCGCATCGGACGGTTTTATCTATCTGTATGAAAAGGAATTGAAGGCCCTGGTTTTGAAAGCCGGCATCGGGGCTTTTGATGATGCCATCGGCAGCCAGATCCTTCCGGGCCAGGGTCTGGTCGGGCGGGTTTATGAAACGGGAGAGCCCGTCGGTGTGGATGATTGCCCCCACTGGCCCCACCGTCTGGTTAAACCGGTGTCCGCAGACATTCGTTGTGTTCTGGCGGTACCGCTACGCCCCGGGAGAGGCTTCAGCGGGGTTCTCGGCTTTGCCTCTCGCCAAACAAGGCCGCATTTCGATGCCGATGAGAAGCGGATCCTGGCGCAGTTTGCCGAGCTGGCCGCCATCGCCATCGATAACGCCTATCTGTACACCCGTTTGCAGCAGGAACTGGTCGAGCGGCGGCGCATGGAAGACAAGCTTCTCCAGGCACAGAAAATGGAAGCGATTGGGACGCTGGCCGGTGGCATTGCCCATGATTTCAATAACATTTTAGGAGCGATCATCGGCTACACGGAGATTTCGATCGACGATCTGCGGGAAGACGCGAGCGTCCGGCCCAATTTGGAACAGGTCCTGCAAGCCGGCAACCGCGCCCGGGATCTGGTGAAGCAGATTCTGGCCTTTAGTCGCAAGAGCAATACCGACCACGAACTTACCAACCTGGTACCGATCACCAAGGAAGTCCTGAAGCTGTTGCGGGCCTCACTGCCCAGCACAATTGAGATCCAGTCCCGTGTTCCGGCCGACATCAGTATGATCATGGCCGACCCGATCCAGATGCACCAAGTGATCATGAATCTGTGTACGAATGCCGCCCATGCCATGGAGGCCGGTGGCGGGCGCCTCGACGTCGAGTTGGCGGAGGTCGAAATTTCCGCCGAGGAATGTCGCCGATTTCCGGAAGTGGGTTCCGGGAATTACGTGCAACTGATTGTACGTGATAATGGCCATGGTATCGATCCCACGATTGTGGACCGAATCTTCGACCCCTATTTCACGACCAAGGAAATTGACAAGGGGACCGGAATGGGGCTGGCCGTGGTGCATGGTATCGTTACCAGTCAGAAAGGCTGCATCCGTGTTCGCAGCCAGATTGACCAGGGCGCCGAGTTTGAGATCCTTTTCCCGGCGGCCCAAAAGCAGGTGGCGGGCGAATGCCGGTTTGATACGCCCCCTATCAGGGGGAACGAGCGGGTCCTGTTCGTCGATGACGAACCCGCCCTGGCCCAGCTCGGGAAATCCATGCTTGAACGTCTGGGCTACGAGGTTCGTGCCTGCACCAGTTCCATCGAGGCCTTGGAGGCATTCCACCTCGACCCGGGTCGCTTTGACATTCTGGTGACCGATCTGACCATGCCCGACATGACCGGCATTCATCTGGCCCAGAAGCTGCGGGCACTTCGCCACCACCTGCCCGTGGTGGTCTGCACGGGCTACAGCGAGCAGATGACGCCGGAGTACGCTCGGTCCTTGGGCATAAACGGGTATCTCTACAAGCCCCTGGTGCTGAGTGCGCTTTCCCTGGAAGTACGCGCGGCCTTGGATGAATGCCGGGCCTTTTTAAACTAGTCGCCATCCAGAAAGAGCATCTTGCGTTTCCGGCCGGCGTTCTCGCTTTGGGCAGGTCTTCCACGCAGCCATGCTGGGTCTGCGATCAAACTATAAAACAAAAATTTACCGTTTGGGGTGGGAAGTTATCGGGGCCTATATCCAACTGACAATAGGCCTCTGGAAGCCGGTATTTATCCCTTGAAATTTTCATGATTAGCTGTTAAGGAGCGCGACACTGTCCGGTACGGGCAGACAGGCTGAATAAGCCGTGGCCAGTGAACATGGTGGGGTTCCCGAGTGGTCAAAGGGAGCAGACTGTAAATCTGCCGGCAAAGCCTTCGGAGGTTCAAATCCTCCCCCCACCACCATATGCCAGAACCAGCCCCACCGTCTGGTCCGCTTCATAACCCCCTGCTCAACGGCGGACATCAGGCGCAGTCGTCACCGCGGGGCGTGCACGGTATGTATAAAAATTTGGTGGACTTTTAAAAAGCCAGATTTTGGACGGTTTCGTAACAAGTTCGAGATCAAGGCTTGCGAAGCGCGAGAAATGAGCCGTACTAAGCGTACGCCGCAATGACGAGGGCTGCGCGTAACGCCGATAGCGGGCTTGTTACGAAACCGTCCCGTTTATTGCGTCCCCATCGTCTAGCCCGGTCCAGGACACCGGCCTTTCACGCCGGCGACAGGGGTTCAAATCCCCTTGGGGACGCCATAAAAAATCAACAGGCTTGCCAGTGCGGCAGGCCTTTTTTAATGTTTAGGCCGTCGTCATTCCTTCGAATGCCCTTTTTTTATGGCCTGAATTGGGCTAAAAAGATTGTATGGTCAAAAAATTATCCGTGCGGCGGATTAAGCAGCGCGAACGATTCGCCCGCGGCCCAGGGAGTGCCTTGATGTTCACAAGAAGTGCCATGGCCGGCGCCGCCCTGTTGTTGTGGGGGCTTGTCACGGTTTTCGGGACCTACGGATGCCAATCGGCGCCCTCGCCCATCATCGTCGGTGACACTTACACCAATATCGAATACGAGTACTCGCTGCGGATTCCGAAGGGATGGGAACCCCGCAAGGAACTTCCCGCGGAATTTAGCTATTTCAATAGACTGGCCAATCCCGATATGTGCAGCCTGATGTTGTACAATGAAAAATCCGGCGGATTGATCGCCATCATGAACAATGTCAACCGGATCGACTATGATCAATATTTCGACATCAGCTACGCCAAGTGGGACGAGATCGTTTCGAGTTTGAAATCTTCTCTCGATGAAGAGCTGCCGGTCGTGGCCTTCAAGCACAGCATCGATATGGAAAATCTATACATGACCCAGCAGAATTATTTTGCCAATCAATTCGCCTACAAGCCGGAAAAGGTCTACGGGGTGGAAACCCGCTTCGAGATCAAAGACGGTACGATCCACTTGAATTTTGACGCTTTTCTGTTCCCCTGCCGCAATACCAAGTCATGTGAAACCCTTATTATCCTCACCTGCAAAGACGAGGATCTCCTGGAAAACCAGCCGGCCTTCGAGATCGTGCTTTCTTCCCTGCGCGCGCACGACTACTACGAATAGAAAACACCTCAATAATGTCTTGTGGCCCCATCCGCCCCAAGCGGATAAAGCCCCGCCTGCACACGCATTTTAAGTCCTCGCAGTTCAGAGCGATTGCCCTGGTTTGCAATTCGTGGTCGTCTTTTCCGGCACCAGAATTCTGTCTTTGACCAGCGGCCTTGATGGACTCGCCAATAGAATTTCTATCGTCATGCCGGTCCCGGATCAGGTCCGGGATGACGTATCCGGCATCCAGAACATGCCTGGATTACTGGATTCTGGCTTTCGCCAGAATGACAAGTCCAGGATAAATTCGATTTTTTTAGGCGTCCATCTTTCTTGTGCTTATCAGAAGCGACCGCCTCTGCCGGTGGTTTCCGATCTGGCTGCCGGTGAAATAAATCGCGAGGAGGACGCGGGCGGTGTCCGGTTTAAGAGGCCGGCTTGGACTCAAATTGCAGGTTGACGTCGAAAAGCAGGGTGTAGCGGGCGGGTTCGGGGCCGTCAGCGCCCTCGATGTCGAAATCGCGCAGATCGATGCCAAAGGCGGTGCGCACGACCAGCCGCGGACGGCCGTCGGCGCCGATCACGGGCTCGAATTCCGCCGGTGCGGCCAGCGGCATGTTTTTACCTTTTAGCTGGAAAATGCCGGTAATCCATGCAGGTGACAACTGCCCAAAGGCAATCGGTCGTCCGTCGCTGCTCAGCGATTCGATGGTAAAACGCGATTGGGGGTGGTTGCGGGCGCCCAGCAGCAGGCTGCCTTGGATCGCCTCGTCCAGAACCGGGTCTCCCATGGTGATGGCACTGCGGGTG
>JASFTA010000097.1:0-5960 GCA_050114115.1 Desulfobacterales bacterium
CGGAAAACTACAATATGTTGTTGACATCGCCACCTTATTTCGATATTGAGCCTGAAAATTTTCCAGGGATCACAGCGATTCTAACGATGACGGGGGCTTATGGAATCTGTTCTGGTGGTGGACGATGAGAGGTCGATTCTGGAACTTTTTGACTACGCACTTCGCATCAATGGTTTTGAGGTCGAAACAGCCTCGGACGGCAACGAGGGGCTACGCAAATTCAGCGAGGGGCGCTTCGATCTGGTCATCACCGATATACTGCTCAACGGCACCGACGGTCGTGAACTGTTGCGGCGCATTCGAACGTCCGACAAGCCCCGAACCCCTGTGATTGGCGTTTCCGGAACCCCCTGGCTTCTGGAAAATAACGATTTCGACAAGGTCCTCGAAAAACCCTTCTCCATCCAGCGCCTGATTGAATCCGTCCACGGGTTGATCAAGCGTGGCCTTCCCACCGCCTAGCGGACGGTCTCGCAAAAAATCCGATATCGGCGTTACGCTTCATCCCTCGTCATTGCAGCGTACGCCGGGTACGCCGCAGCGACGAGGGCCGCCGCGTAACGCCGATATCGGGCGTTTTACGAAACCGTCAAATTTGAAAGCGGCCTTTTTCATAGAGCGTCAGCGCTCCCCCGTTTTTCAGCCGGGCCGTCACGCGTTTGGGCTCGGTGTTGACCAGATCCCAGTGCAGGGCGGAATCATTGAACCCCAGACGCGATTTCAGCACCGGGGTCAAGGTGGCGATGCGGCCGCTGTAGGTATCCGCATAGGACGAACCCAGGGCCACATGACAGTTGCCGTGTTTTCCGCCGTAATTCTCGTCGTACAGGGTGTTGGCCATGAAGGTATTGATCTTGGAGAAACGTTTGTCGGTCAGGGAGAATTCTCCCAGGCGTGAGGCCCCGGGATCCATTTTCAACTGTTTCCGCACGAAGGCTTCACCCTGATCGGCACGGATGGATACGACCCGGCCGTTTTTGAACTCCAAACGGACCCCCTCGACACGGTTGCCGCTGCGAAACGACGGTTGGTCGGCATAATAGACCCCTTGGGTGCCGCGCCAGTCCGGTGAGGTGAACAGTTCGAAACTGGGGATATTATGGCCTGAAAGCCCTATCCAGCGACGCATTTCACCAGGGGTCACCGTGAGGTCGATGTGGTTGGATTCCACCCGCAGGCGCTCGATTTTGAGTTTATTGAGCCGGCGCTTGATAGCGGTGGCCTGCTGAAAGATAGCCTGCCAGTGATCGAGGGGCCGTGTACGGTTGAGGAAGCAGGCCTTGATGACCTGGGCGCTGTATTCCGCCAGGGACAAGCCTGCCTGGCGGGCCAGTTCCTCCGTGGGCATAAGGCAGAGGGTCCAGCCGAAAGTCCCTTTCTCATCCCGGGCGTCGAGAATGTCGCGTAGCGGTTTGCGGGCCAGAAGGGTCTTGCCGATGCGGTTGGGGTCGACCGTGCTCAGATGGGTGATGGACTCGGGCGCGTATAGGAAGATACTGCCATTCAAGGCCTTCATCAGCTGCGCTTCGCCCGGTGGGTTGAAGATCAGTTGTCGCGGATTGGCCTGGCGGTAGAACGATGTTTCCATGGTCGGGGTCGGCATGGCCCGCAGCACCGGGTGAATCCCCATGCCCATCAGACCGCTGAAGATCTTATCGGCCAGGGGGCGGGCCGGAAGATCGAATCGTAACAGAACGATATCGTTGGGCCGGAATTTTTGTTTGCGGGCGGTTTGAAGGGCCCACAGCATGATCTCCGCATAGCGGGTCAGGTGTCTGTCGTTCAGCATGCGGTTTTCCTCATCCGTTTTTTAGGAACAGGTGATGGTATTCTTCTTCGTCCAGGTGTTTTTTCAGCAGTCCGCCAAGGTGATCGAAAAGGGCGAGCAACTCCGCATCGTCCATGCGTTTGATCACGGTCTGGATCAAGGCGTCGTCGGAGAATTTCTGCAGGTAGTATATCAGGGTGCTTTCGTCCGTCGGACGGTCGAGGCCGAAGCCCACAAAACCATTGAACCGTTCGACAAATAGATGGGAGTGTTTGGCCATCTGTGCTATGTTCCCTTCTTGTGCGGCCCCGCGGGGGCCTTCCATGAGGCGCTCCTGCTGGCGGATGCGGCGTTTCAACCTAATGCAAGCGCCGGGGGCGGTCAATCCCTGTCTTTGTTCAAGGCGGCCGCGGTCGATGCTGTAAAGCGGCCTGGGCCCAACGCAAATACGGTATCCATTCAGGAACCTTCATGTTCACCCGCTTCGATTATTTCCAATCTTCAGACGGCCTGCGCATCCGTTGGGGATGCCTGCCGGCACCGCCGTCCTCATCGCGTGGTACGGTGGTGCTGCTCAATGGGCGCACCGAGTATCTGGAAAAGTATGCCGAAACCGCCGCCGATCTCAACCAGCGCGGTTTCGCGGTCTACAGTATGGACTGGCGGGGCCAGGGGCTCTCGGATCGGCTGACCCCCAACCGCCTCAAGGGGCATGTGGGCCGATTCCGCGATTATCTTGACGATCTGGGTCATCTCGTCCGAATGGCCCAGCACCACGGCCCCCCGCCGTATTTACTCATGGGGCACTCCATGGGCGGCCATATCGGCATTCGCTATCTGCGCGAGTACGGCCACCCCTTCACGCGGGCCGTTTTAACCTCACCCATGATCGATATCGAACTTCCGGCCGTGCCGCGCAAGCTTTTACCCATTTACGTCAAACTGGCCGGCCGCCTGGGATTCGGCCACGCATTCACCCCCGGGGGCGCGGCCTATGAACACAAGGACCGGATTTTCGATGACAATCCGCTGACCAGCGATCCGGTGCGCTTCCAGCGCCGTCTGGCGGAGCTAGACGCCCATCCGCAGCTGGCCCTGGGCGGGGTTACCTATGGATGGCTGCAGGCGGCCTTTGACTCGATTGAGCGGGTTACGGCACCCGGCTACGCGCGCGGTCTAACCCTGCCCCTGCTGATCGTGAGGGCGACCGAAGAGCGCATCGTGAGCCTTGCGGCCCAGCAATGCTTCTGCCGCCAAGCGCCGGATTGCCGCCTCGTGGATATTCCCGAAGCCCGGCATGAAGTGCTGGTGGAAACCGACAGCAAACGCCGTTTGTTCTGGGAGGCTTTTGATCGCTTTTTGAGCGAAACGGATAGTTATCCCGCCGATTCCCTCCCGGCTGCCTTGCAATAGCCACCGAAACGGCTTACCGCCTCGAGGTAGGCCGTCATTCCGCGCAAAAAAATGTCGTTGTGGTTGGCGCCCGGTATCCGGAGCAAGCTTTTATGGTCGGCCGGCGAGGCTGCGTACAGGGCCTCACCGTCGCTGTACGGGATGATGTGATCGAACTCGGCATGGATGATCAGGGTCGGGCCTTTGTAGGTTCTGATCTTGTCGAGATTGCCAAACCCTTGGTCTTCCGAAAAACCGATCCGATCCGGATCGATTCCCAGGAGGCGCAGAAGGGGGGCCGCGTGGGCGAAACCGCTTTCGACGATCAGCCCGTCGATCTGCTGCGGGTGGGCGGCGGCCAGTTCCAGAACGGCGGCGCTGCCCAGCGATCGGCCCATGAGAATCAGGGGGCCCCTAAAATTATGCGCTGCCAACCATTGCCGGGTGAAGGTCAAGATCGCGTGACTGTCCGCCAGCAGGGCCGCTACGCTGGGTTGCCCGCTAGATCGGCCGTATCCGCGGTAGTCGACGGCCAGGAGGTTGATCCCCTGAGCATTGTAGACGGGGCCCAGTTCGTCATAGTCGGCGACGATCTCGCCGTTGCCATGGAAGAACAACAGGTTGGGGCTGTCCTGTCCCTGAAAGTGAAAGCGGGCGCCCACGGCAACGTCGGCGGCAACCGGGATCATCAGGTCCTGCGCCGGTCCGCCATAGGCCGCGGGCGGCTCCGGCCGGGGATGAAACAGGACCATCAGCACATCGGGACGATCCAGAACGGTGGGATCGGGCGTTTGGTTGGCGGTCATGGGTCGGCTCCTTGGTGGGGGGCCTCCATCGGGAATACGCCGAGGGGTTTCGTTATCCCATCAAACGCCTGATGGCGGCGCTCCAGCCTGCTTGGAAATGTTCACCGATTATGGCAGATGCTTCGTTTCTTCATCCGTCTGCGCTTGGCCCTCGAACGCGATCAGCGGTATGGACCCGTTTCTTAGGGTTTGCGATTTAAATCCGAAAGCTCCGGGGGCGAACGCAAAGGACTGCTCGAAAAGCAGGGGATCGTCAAAATAAGCGCGCCCCACGAGCTTGATGGCATGATGACCACGTTGGCGCATGCTGCCCACGGCGGGAATCCCCATCGAAAAAAAGATCAGGGGCTCGATGCGTTCCGAATCGCGGGCAATACCGTGGGCATCGAAGATGCTTTGAGACCGCCCCGTTTCATCCGGCAGCATTTCCAGCTCTTCGTAGGGAACCAGGGTGTACACCCGTGATACTTCGGCCGGTTCGCCGGCCCCCACATGCTGGACTTGGTGCCAACCCGAGTTGACCCGCAACTGCAGGCGGTTATCGGGAAAACCCGATGGCATCCAGGCGGGCACGAAGGGATCGACGGCCAGGGGAATCCCGCGGATCGTTTGGATATACCGCCGCTGGGGTATGAAGAAATGATAGCAGCCGCAGTTGTTCATCAGATCCACCATAAACGGTTGCATCCGATGGTCGAAGCTTATCCGCACGGTAATGCCGTCCAGGGGCCCGCGCTCGATCCAGGGCGCGTTCCGGCCGTCCCGGTGTGAATACCAGAAGGCATAGTTGATTTGCAGTGCGGGGCGGTCGGCCACGATCGCGTAGCTGAAATAGTAGTAGACAGTGGGGTGCGCCGTGGCGATCTGGACGCGGTCGTCCTGCCAAATGAGCGTGCCGATGCGGTCGTAGCGATCGGCTTCATCCTGGATGATGATGGGTGCAAAATAAGCGGCCAGTCGGCGTCCCTCGGCCGCGGTCATCGTCGGCATGCCGAGGGCATTCATCCGTTCGGGGCGGTAAAGGCTTTGGGGGTCGAATCCGTCGCGATTTAAATCCTCCGCGGGGCCTGCGACGA
Organism: Desulfobacterales bacterium; assembly: GCA_050114115.1. Classification (GTDB taxonomy): domain Bacteria; phylum Desulfobacterota; class Desulfobacteria; order Desulfobacterales; family UBA5852; genus JABZFP01. The sequence continues at coordinate 5,043 of JASFTA010000097.1, forward strand.
CGAGTTGTCCTTCACGGGAAAGCTCGTCCGGAGGGGTTTCATGCCATTGGCGGAAATCGTCGTAGACGTCGTCGGTGACATAGGCCACCGGCAGGGCTAACAGCGGGTAGAGTCCCAGCGCACGCCGCCAGGTTCGATATTCATCCGGGATCACCGTGCGGCGGCGCACGCGCTCCCGGAGATCGGTTTCATAGCGGTGAAACCGGTAGAGGGTTTGAGCGCAGCCGGAGACCTCGCCGATCAGGGCTTCGCGCTTTTCATCGGTGGGCGTTCCCGGTTTGAATTCCTGGAAGCGTTCCGGCGCAAGGTTAAGGATTTCCTTGCGGCGCGCTTGGCGATCAAGCTTGTGCATGGCTTCCAGCCAGGCAAGCGATTGGTCGCGCGTGACCAGTCGCTCGCCCGCGGCGTAAAGAAAGCGATTGGTGCGCAGATAGGCGAAACCCTCGATACGAAAGGACGCACCGTCGGTGACGCCGTCCGCCTCGATGGCCTGATCGATGCGGGCCAGAAACGCTTGGCACGCTTCGATGTTATCAGGAAGCTCAAGTGTCTGCTGGGGCAGCAGGGCGCTGCAGCCCTTGGTGAGCAGCAGCACGCCCGCGAGCAGGGCGGTTCGGGTGAGGCTGTGCATTAGGGGCATGCGAGGGCACTCCGGAAGCATTGCGGTTTTTTAATCGAAACGTTCCACTACCTTAATCTCCTGCGCGACCGTCGCATTGCTCAGTAACCGGGCGCGAGTTCGACGCCGGATTGGCGCACGACCTGATCCAGGAACACAGCGACACCGCCCATGGGGCCGGGGGCATGCAGAAAGGGGCGAATGTCACCGTTGGGGTGATAACCCCAGCCGATGAATGTGGGCGTTCGTCGGATCTCGAGTTGAATCGAAAGGCTGCGCGAGCGGTCGGGAAACAGCGG
>JASFTA010000098.1:0-5942 GCA_050114115.1 Desulfobacterales bacterium
GTCACCCTGGGAAGAGCACGAACCGGCTGAGATCCTGGCCTGGATCGATCGCAAAGAACAGCTGTGGGAAAAACTCCAGGGCCGGGATTTCGAGCCCATCGATGTCGACGGAAACCTTTGCGATCCTTTTGACGTGCGGGGCATCAACGCCCAATTGGCGCCGCGCGGTCTGTTCTACGGTGCCGGGTACGCCCAGAGCCTGAAACCATCATTCGTCCTCGGGCGGATCGATGCCCGCTTGGGACACAACGGCCTGGCGGTTGTGCACCTGGGAAGGGAACTGGCCCGCGACCTGTTGACCCTGCCGGCCCTGTCCCAGGACGATCAAGTTGTCTTGCGCAAGGAGGCGGCACGGCTATTCGTCTGGGATCAGATTTTCTACATCACCCCGTCGCGCCGCCCTTATCTGGACTTCGCCCTGCGTCATGCCGGACTGCCGGACACAAACCCCTCCAGCCTGCAAGCCAATTTCGCCATTCTCCTGGAGGGACTCCACGACGTTTTTGTCGCTCACGAAATCGGCGAGCGCTGTGACACGGTTTTCAATACCGATCAGTGGCGCGCCATGATCGCCGCTTTTCCCCATTCGCCCGTTGAACTGCTGTTGCGCGCCGTCAAGGACGCCCTTGCGGATAGCGGCCCACAGGGACCGCTGCCCAAGATCGTTGCGAATCAGGATGCCGTGGCCCTGGGTTTTTACCTGGTTTTTCACGACGGTTTGGGGCGCCAGCTTTTCCCCCAATTCCGCCGCGCGTTTAGCGATTTTGCCCGCTCCGGCAAGTGGACGATTATGGAAGCCGCTGCCCGCGAGGTTCACCACCAGGCCAGCGCCCACGCCGGCCGGTTGAAAAAACTCTTCGCCGCGGGGCGGCGACGCGATGATCTGGAATGGGCCGCCCGGCAGATTCGGCATGAATTTCTCGACCCGCTTGAATCCAAGTCCAAGAATCCTCACGCCTAGATACTGTGCGCAACAAAATATCGATCCGCTGACGCTGATCGATATGCGCGCCATTTATCTTTTCTCATACAGTCGTAATGCTGGGTTTAAAACGGTTTTTGCTGTCCGGCCCTGAATTCGCCCCGGAAGGGAAATCCTTCCAGGATCGACCCTCGGCCGAGGAGGTCCGCAAAGTCGGCGACTGGCAAGTGACCGCCCTGCAGAAACTAGGGGAGGAGGACCTGGGGCTGGCCACCTTCGACTACCGGGTCGCATAGGCGTCGACCCGTCCCAATTGCTTCACGGCTGCCCAGCCGGGCAATCGTGCTGCCCGGCGGCCGTGGCGTTCCCCCGCCGTTGGCGGGCCACTGCCCGGTTGATTCCATGGCGTTATCCCTGTAAGCTGAACGATATCGGTGCGGAGGTCTTTACAACCCGGTGTCTCTGTGGGTGTCCGCGTTTGGTGGTGGTCTCCGTTATAGCCGGCCGGAAGGGGATTCCCGTGTGCCGGCCGAAGACCGACGGCAAGATGTTCCTGATGACGGCCCTGGCGGAACCCTGCTCAAGCGGCCGGAAGCGTGTATCCCGTGCATAACCGTAATCATGCTGATAAAATGAAGTCTCTGCAAAGCTCGGTGGCGCCGGAGGGCCGGTTTGTCGCCGGCATTCACCGGCCTTCCTACCGGGTCGCCAATCTGCGCCAATCACGGCCGGTCACTTCCCTGGGGCGTGGCCCCGACGGCCAAAGCGTGACCAATCATCAGAATTTCCCCAGCGGGGATGTCGACGTCCCGACCGCCGGGGCTATTTTTGAAATCGTCAACCCGCTGCCGTTTCGTGGGGTGACCTATATCGGCAAAGACTGGGCGGATGCCGTTGCCAGCCAGTCACCGTCAATTCAGCTGCCGCCACGGCCACCTGTTTCCATGAGCCGCTGGCTTCGCCAACAGTTGAATGGGGCCGACGCCGGCTCCCGGGAGATTGCCAATGCACTGGCCGATCTGCCTGAGCCGATCCTGCTGGCGCTGGCGACAACTTCCACCGATCCCGAGGACCTTGTCGCCCTGGCCGAAATGGCCGGCACCTTTATCCATGAGGCCCAGAGCGGTCGACCGACCGGCCTTGGCTATCTTCAGGATGGCGCCGCCGGCGTCCGGCCGGACATCCGCAATCACCATCTCTTCGAGGCGGTGGCCAACAATCCCTATCTGCCCGATGACTACAAGACGGTCATGGTACTGCGACCGGGAGCTCAGGGTGGCAGCGAGATTACGGCGGAGTGGGGACGCAGCGGCGAGAGCAGCCACGTCTACGAATACCTGCGGCGCAACAGCTATATTCCCTGGGGTCATTTTGCCGCCAACATGGCCGAGGATGCCATCCGCTACCGGGCCGAAAGTCTTACCCGAAAGGATCTTTCTGGATTGCGCCATCTCTACTACCAGCGCACTTACTGGCGGCTGGGCCGCATGCTGGCGCTCGTAAACCGCCACGATGAAACGTTTTTAAAACCGGAGCGCTTGGAAGCCCTGCGACGGCGAATTCAAGCGGCCATCGAGGATCCGGAAAGTTGTTCGGCGCTGCCCCTCAACGCCACGCTATGGGGCTGGAATTTTGGCTTCGATTACGCGCCCAGCCGCTACCGTCTGCATGCCTCCCATCAGCAGACCCACCAGCAATATGCGCTGATTCCCCGCGCGATTGACTGCCATCAGAGCGAAAATGATGGTCGACGCCGTCAACTGCCGGCCTACGCCTGCGGCGATTTGGTCGATGGCTTTATCAAGGATTATCGGGCCAAGCATGGTGTCGCCTTTTTCGAAGCTTATCTTAAGGCCGTTCGTCAGAATGAACGCCTGGACGGGCGCCGCGACCGCGAGGCGAGTCTTGTCGTGCACGCGGATCGTCATGTCATGCTTTTTGTTCCCAAGGCCCAGACTTCCCAGTGGGAACTGCAGTTGGTCACGCTCGCGCCCGTGGGCAATATCCTCGAAGCCGACCAGGATGTGCGCCAGGCTCTGGACCGGGCCATCTGGGTTGCCATCCGCACGCTGGGTGCCATGGGCGCCCGCATGGTGACCACGATCGAATATGCCAAGCGGTTTGACGCCGGTGCCACCGGGCAGCATCTATTGTACAGTTTTCTGCCGCGCCTGCCTGAATCACCAGGTGCCTTCAGCGAAGCCCAGTTGCGCTGGATCGTGGGACACTATCCTGAGGATTTCGCCGCCGATTGCCGCTCTCAGGGATTTGCCTGCGGATAGCAAGCGACAGTTATAACTTCTTGATAGGTTGCGGGCGAGGTTGCCTGCCGGGAAAAAACACTTGTAAACAGTGTTTTAAAGTGGACGCCTTGTGGCTTCACGTGCACTTTCCCATCGGATTAGATCCCTTCCCGACAACCGTCATGTGGCCCGCCATTCCCCCACGCTCGCGGGCTTAACGGATCACAGCTGTCGGTCGCTTTCAGTATTGTATTGATAACGATTTTGGCATAAAATTTGCTAAATTATCATTATTTTTTTGTTTGGCCGCTAGGGACCCATGGCGGACACCCCGATGGCCAACTGGGCGTTCGACTCCCGGCCGAGAAACGGGCATGCCGATTCGATTGAAAATAGCCAACTCGACCCACGACAGAGCGACAGTCTACCGATTGCGCCGTCGCATCTTCGTCGACGAGGAAAAGCGCTTTGCGCACGATGCGGATCATATCATCGACCAGTATGACAGTTTCGCCGAAACAACGAATGTCCTGGCCTTGCTGGAGGACCGCCCGATCGCCAGCATTCGTGTCATCATGGAAAATGCGGTCGGCAGTCCCACGGATGAATTTTACGATTTCGGCACTTTCCGTGCCCAACTGGATGGTCGTTGCGCCTACATTGGCTGGCTTTGTTGTGAACAGCGCTATCGCCGCCATCCCGGTCTGATCATCGGTCTGATCAAGATGTGCTTCCGTGAAATGCGCAAATGCGGCGCCCGCCACGTGCTGGCCACGCTTCATCCGCCGGTGATGCCCATGTTGGAGCGCATTGTCGGTGCCCGGCTCGTCGGCCCGGAATTCCACAGCCCGGCCCTCAACGTCGCAATGCTGCCCATCCATGTTGATCTGAAACACCTCCCTCCCGGTGGTCGTGAAACCTTTGCCGACCCTTCCCAGCAGATTCTGGAAGACTCCACCGAACGACGCATCTATCGCCGCAGCGAGGTCATCATTCAGAAGGACACGGTCGGTGAGGAAGCTTTTCTGATCATGCGCGGGTCGGTGAGAGCGATTGTGGAAAATGCGGCCGGCGCCGATTGGCTGGACGGTCCCATGTTCGGTCCGGGTCAGATCATCGGCGAACTATCGCTCCTGGACGGCGGACCCCGCACCGTCACCCTCGTGGCCTATTCCAACGAGGTGGATGTCATGGTGTGGACCCGCGAGGAATTGCTCCAGCAGCTGCGCGCCAGCCAAGACAAGGCCCTGCAGGTGCTGGAACTCCTGGGCGCACGGCTGAGGCATCAGATCGAAGCGCGTAAAACCACGCCGCCGGTATCACTGGCCGCCCGCATCCTGCTGGACACCTCGCGTCAAGGCAAGCTTCCGGTCAAGGCGGATTGGCTCAGCCGGCAGTGCGGCATCGGTGGCCATGATTTCGACAACATGCTGCGAATGTGGGAGCAGCGTGGTTGGATTCGCATCGATCAACCCAATGGACGGGTTTTTGTTGATGATCACAGGAGCCTGGGAACCCAGGTTGACATGCCATGACCCTGACCGCCAAGGAAAATACGGATCCGCGCAACCAAATTGAATCCCTGGGGTTTCAAAACCAACGCCATTATCTGGAAGTGGCCTTGGGTCGTAACGCCGGTCTGCTCTCCGCCGCCGACCAGGAGCACCTCATCGACGCCCGGGTGGCCATTCCGGGCCTGGGTGGCGTGGGGGGCGTCCATCTTGTCACGTTGGCGCGGATGGGAATTGGTGGGTTTAAACTGGCCGAGTTCGACCGGTTCGAACCGGCCAATGTCAACCGGCAATACGGCGCCAAGGTTGAGCATTTCGGGCAACTCAAACTGGAAGCCATGGTTGCGGAAGCGCGCCAGATCAATCCTTTTCTGGACCTGGCCCTTTTTCCCGATGGTGTCAACGAAACGAATGTGAGATCTTTCCTGGCCGGGGTCGATCTTGTGGTGGACGGGATCGATTTCTTCGCCTTCGAGGTTAGGCGCCTGATTTTCAATACCGCCCGTCAAATGGGCATCCCCGTGGTCACGGCTGGCCCCATGGGATTCAGCGCGGCCATGCTGGTTTTCATGCCGGATCAGGGGATGTCCTTTGATGACTACTTCGCGATCGATGATGGCATGTCACGGGAAGAAAAACTCCTGGCCTTTTTCATCGGCCTGGCACCGCGCGCCACACAGATGGACTATATTGACGCCACGCGCATCGACATGCACGCCCAACAGGGGCCGTCCATTGCGGCCGCCTGCCAACTGTGCGCCTCGGTGGCCGCCACCGAAGCGGTTCGCATTCTACTCAAGCGGCCGGGAATTCGCTCGGCGCCCTATTATTTTCAATACGATCCCCTGGTGCGTAAATTTCACCGGGGCCAATTGCGCATGGGCAATCGGCATCCCCTGCAGCGCTTGAAACTCAATCTGCTCAAGGCCCGCTGGTTGAACGGCGATGGTCCCCTCCGCGCCAGTTGGAAGCCGGCGCCACTGGTCAACCCCAAATCGACCCGGCTTTCCGGACCGATTGCCGATTATATTTTGCAGGCCGCCATTCGGGCACCATCCGGCGACAATTGCCAACCCTGGCGTTTTCGTGTCGATCAAAACCGCATATCGCTCCACCTGCGCCCTGAGGTTGATCGTTCCCTGTTCAATGTCGATCAGTATGCCTCCTTGATTGCCTGCGGGGCGGCGGTGGAAAATATGCGCCTGGCAGCTTCCCGCTATGGCTTTGAGGCCCGTGTCAATCTTTTTTCCCTCTCGTCGGAACCCC
>JASFTA010000099.1:0-5939 GCA_050114115.1 Desulfobacterales bacterium
GATCTTGAGTTGGATCAATCCGTTAAAATGGTTCTCATATTGCTTGATACTCGCTTTAATCTGTTTGAGCGTGGATTTGGTGGCCGGGTTCAATTCTTTTTGGTTTAGATCAACCAGCAGTTGTTGGACCTGCGCAATGCGCGCGCCAAACTGCCTTTCGGCCTCGGGATTCTTTTGGGCAATAATCACGCTCTCCCAAAAACGGGTCTCATGGAATAGTGTGTGGAGTTTGCTAAAACCCCTTTCGACGGAGACGACCTCCCGGGCGATCGCGGTACTTTTATTTAGCTGGTGTAAGAAATAAGCCAGGATGCCGTAACCGATACCGAACGACAGGACCAACAAAAAGGCAATGGCGTAAAATTTGCTGTTAATTGAGCGTAACAACCGTCGCCTCCTAATGCTTGACCAGCTTAAGCTCAACCAACTTCAACGCCGGTATCGGCTCGCCACGGAAATGACGTGCTGCGGTTTCAATGGCCAACCAGCCCATGGTTTTAGGTTTCTGCGCAATCGTGGCCGATAACTTACCCTTACGGATGGAATCCTCCGCCGCGGGTATCGCATCAAACCCCACGAGTGCTTTGGGCAGTTTCAGTCCGGACGCTTCAAAAGCATCGATGACCCCTAAAATCATATTGTCATTATGGGCGAAAACGCCATCGATCCGGCCGTTATTGTCCAGGATCCTAAGCGTTACGGCCTTGGCCACCAGGCGGTCGAAATTACCGACTTCGCGATAGGCAACCTCGATTTGGTTGAACTTACCCAGCGCCTCGTTAAACCCCGCGCCTCTTTCATGTGCAGCCGAAGTGCCGGGAATCCCTTCCATTTCTAAAATTCTTCCTTTGTGATCCAACATTTGCGCCAGAATATTGGCCGCCATCCGGCCGCCCTGCACATTGTCGGATTCAATATGGCACAGCACCTTCCCTTCCGAGGCTTTGCGGTCAACCGTAATAACGGGGATGCCGAAATTGTGGGCGAATTCGATGCCTGGTGCGATGGATTCTGAATTCGTCGGATTGACAATGAGGACATCCACCTCGCGGGATGTGATCGCGGCGATATCGGTTAATTGTTGCGCGTCCTGATTCTTGGCGTCGAAAACCATCAGTTCCAGGCCAAAGAGCGTCGCCGCTTCCCGGGCGCCTTGGACCATGATCGAGAAAAAAGAATTCTCCAAGGTTGATACCGAAACCACCGCCGTCTTGTTGAAATGCTCGTAGGTCACCAAATCCAGCGGGGTGGTTTTATAATCGGCAACCGCGGAACCATTTATCCTTTGCCAAGCGCTCGCGATGCCATATTCGCCCATGAGTTCAGGGTGCTGTTCGATCGTGGCCTGAATACGGCCGTTCCGGATTTCGGCACGCACAGACTCAATGTTATCATACCCGGCAATCAGAATGTCGCCTTTGGAACCCATCAAGTCGATGGCTTGTAACGCCCCCAGGGCCATCGCATCATTGGCGCAGAAAATGGCGTTGATCGAGGGGTTCGCCGCCAGGAGCTTGGTGGTCACCGAAAAGGCCTCATCGGTATGCCAATTGGCACTGGCTGCGTCGACCACCACAATGGCACTATCTTTCTGAATGGCGGACACAAAACCTTTTTTGCGCAGATCGGCATTGGCGACCCCCCGAATACCCTCGATGACCAGGACGCGGCCTCTGCCCTTCAATTTGGTCTTTAGATACGCGCCGATCATTTGACCACCGACGAAATTATCCGACCCGATGAAGGGAATCGAAATACCCAGACGGTCCATCAGCGTTCGATCAAAAGGGTTGTCAATGTTGACGACCACGATCCCCTTGTCCAATGCTCGCTTGCATATGCCGACTAATTTCTTGGAATCCGCGGGGGCAATCACAATCGCGCCAACGCCCCTTGTAATGAGGCGTTCGACAATACTGATTTGAAGCTCCACATCCGTCTCGCGTTCGACGCCAAATACTTCAAGCGGTATCGCTTTGGCTTGGGCGTATTGGCGTGCCCCGGCTTCCATTTTGGAAAAGAACGGATTGGTGAGGGCCTTCATGACAAGGGCGACCGTTTTGTCATTATCGGCCCGCGATACGGCCGGCATCATGAAGCTTTGGCCCCACCAAATTGTGAAAATCACAATCGCCATGCAACGCCAAAAGATCCTCATGTTCGGTTTCCTATGCTACGCGCCTTCGTTGCCTGCCGCAGGGATGGCACTATTGGCGGATAGCTTGCTGTCGCGTTTGCGGTTGCTGCCCAAACCAAATTAGGCGAATGTGATGATGGCCAAGGTGCTCGCTAAAACGCGGTTAGGCCGCACATATCCCGTATTTCGGCAAAACATCATGCAGAATGTCAAGCCGATGCGCCTGCAGGGCGTCATGGAATCGTTTCCAGTTCGATGCCAGGAAGCTTTTCTTGAACGTAAAGTTTTCCCGACCGGTATCCGCCGCGGCCAATTGGCCGATGGATTGATGTTTCCAGGACCGTCTGCCCTTGGCGATATAATCAACTTCTTCGGCACCGAAGGAGAAGCTGCCTTGGCGGATTTCAGAAAGCCATTTCTGATGACGTTCCTCCCCGGAATCACCCTTGATGGATTTGATCAGTGCGAATATCTTCCGGGCGTCCGCAGGCGGCAAGCCCGGCCTTGACGCCAGATCCATGCTGAGATCTCCCTTCCGAAACGCCTGCATGGCGCGGCACATCTTGTCGGCGGCATCCATAAAAATTGCGGCGTTGTCTCTTTTGACCTTCTCACCGAGTCCGTTTTTATATTCCCACACCAACGAGGGTCGATCGGGATTGCTCAAGGCGGCACCGTGCCCGAGGGGGAACGATTCACTCAGAAAATAGCTGGCGATCTTCTTGAAAAATCTTCTATCGCGCGCCTTGTTATTGCTCGATAGATCCCTGACCTCATTGATTTTATGATTCACTCCGGCAAATCCTTGATGGGCCCAGGTATCCGCATAGACATGCATGCTGATACCCAGACGGTGCAGCGCATAGGGTTTGCCGGAATCACTCGCGCAGGCACGAAGCATATCCCGGGCCACGTCGCTGTCGGGAAAACACACCAGCTTCCGGATGAAGGTGCCGTCGGGATTTTCTCCGGCCTGCTTACCGCCATTGCCCGGCAGAAAATGAAAAGGCACCCACACCTGGTGATTGGCCAACTCATCCGCGTTGCGGTAATCGAGCATTTTGTGCGCGGAAGAAATTCGATTGTACATGGCGCCATTTTTGAAATGGATCAGGCCCGCATTGGTGGCGTCATCCACATACTGGGCGCTGTAGGCGATAACGGAAGCTTTCGGGCGGCTGAAGCCGGCCAAACGGGCGGCGATGTAAGTTAAGGTGTGATGTCCGTCAATTTGCATTGGGCTTCCTCCTGTCGGGCATGCGCTTATGGCGGGTTTATCTTTTAGGCCGGGGAGCACCGCTTGTTGTCAAGCCGGATCGTCTGTTTGGCCGTTTCACATGGATTAGGCGGAATTATCTGAAAGTCTTACAAAACGATTCTAGCATCTCTATCGATTAGGGCAGCCAACGACTTAGCCTTGATAGGACACCCTGCGAAGACACCCAGAAATCGTTGGCGGTATTGTCGGTTGCAGCGGCAGGTGGGGAATGCCGGGAACCCTACCACGGCCCTGGGGGCATGTAAAGTTGTGGCAATCGTATATACGTTGAACAGGCGTGGTGAGGAACCCAGCGGCCTCCCCGCAATCACACCGGCGAGGGGCCAGAGACCACGGGTGCCGCGGCCACACGCCGGGAGACGTCGCGCCGCGGACGGTCTTTTTCCCCGCCCGTTCCCCGCTAGCCAAGGAAGAGCTTATGCACATCTTTCAAATGCAGTGATTTGCAAAAAACGATCACGCGTTCATCGGGCAGGATGCGGGTATCGCCCACGGCGATTTGCCATTTGCCGTCGCGGTAGACGCTCCCGATGAGAATTTTGCCATAGAATGAAGGGTCGATTTTGGCAAGCGGGATGCGTGTAATGGGCGAATTCGGGGCCGCCAGAATTTCCACCACCTCGGCGTCGAAACCATGGAGGTGGGCAACCGACAGTAATTCTCCCCGCCGAATAAACTTCAAAATCTCATTGGCCGCCAGTACTTTCTTGTTCAGGGCGATGTCGGAACCGCTGGTGGCGGCCAGCACCAGATAGTCCTCCTTGTTCACCATGGAGATCGTCTTGCGCTCGGTGTCGCGTTTATCGCCGTTGCTGGTGTTCATCAAATGCTTGGCCAGCATACAGCTCATGATGTTGGTTTCATTTTCGCCGGTGGTCGTAATGAAGGTGTCCATGTCGGTCAGGCCGGCCAGGTCCAGGGCTTCGGCATCGGATCCATCCCCGTGGAGCACCTCGACATGGTTTAAGTGATTGCATAGCTCGGCCGCCCGGCTTTCGCTTTTCTCAACGACCTTGACCTGCACATCTTTGCCCATCAACTCGGCCACGCGGCATCCCACCAAGCCCCCCCCAAGGATCATGACGCGATGGCGCCGCTGCTGCTTAACCCCGATCAGGGACATCAATTTGGGCAGGTCGGCTTTGGAGGCCATAAACAGGACCTGGTCCTGAGGCAGAATTTCCTGGTCACCGCCAGGCAGAATGGTGGTGATCCCCCGGGCGATGGCCACAACGCGGAAGGCAAAGGAATCGTGCGTCTGGGAAAGGGTTTTGAGATTCTGATGGGCCAGGGGCGAAGTTTCATGGACACGGGTGGCCATGACCTGGGTCTGACCGTCGGCGATATCGATGATCTCATTGCCGGCGGTTCGTTTGACCAGCCTCACGATTTCCTGGGCCGCCAGTTCCTCGGGATGAATGATCAAATCGATTTTCAGGTCTTCCGCCTTGAGCAGCGAATCACGATTGCCGAAGTCCAGTGAACGCACACGCGCAATTTTCAGCGGAATGCCGAACCGGTCGGCAATCATGGCCGCCAGCATGTTGACCGCATCGTTGTCGGTAACCGCGATCAGAACGTCGATACTACCCGCATCGGCTTCCCGCCAGCAGTCGATGCTCATGGCCGACCCTTGAATCAGGCGGGCATCGAGATAGCCGTCAATATGGCGAATCAACCGATTGTCCGGCTCGATGGCCGTTACGCCATAGCCATCATGCACCAGGCGTTTGGCCAGATAAGCGCCCACACCGCCCAGACCCAGGATCAGGATATTCTCGGCATACGCCTTTTTCTTGCCCCGCATGAATCGAATTCCTTGTTTTGAATGCCAACATCCGCCATATCGATCGACGGGCTCGACCTCCCGCCCGGCTCGAAATCGCGGTTTGTGGACGTTGGTCAGGAATTGAAGCTAAATATTGATAATACCGAATGGCCCGTCATTTTGTCAACGCGGCAACGTTCCCGGCACCTGATTATGACGGAAAATTAAGGACATCGGACGCATCGCATTGACAACGCCAGCTTGACGACTGACGTTCGAGTCGGAGTGCTGTCAGCCGCATGTCGTCGAACAAACTCAGATCCTCATTCACAGGAGGAAGCGAATGACGCCAGACCCCAAGGGCACGCCCTTCAACCTGGAACAGCATATCGCCTATTTCGATGAATCCGTGGTGAGTAAAACCCTGCTGAAGAAAGCAGCCGGCACCATCACGCTCTTTGCCTTCGAGGCCGGTCAAGGATTGAGTGAACATACGGCCCCTTTCGATGCGGTGGTCTACATCGTGGACGGTGAAGCCCGGATCACCATTGACGGGCAGGCCCAGACCGTCGGCTGCGGTGAGATGCTGGTGATGCCGGCCAATATCCCCCATGCCCTTCAGGCTGAAGAGCGCTTTAAAATGCTGCTGGTGATGATCCGCAGCGAATAAGTTGACGAATCCCGGTTTTCCTGACATTTTCCTGAACGCCGACGGACACCCCGAGGGGATGGTCGGCTCCGGACAGGCACGCTGG
>JASFTA010000100.1:0-5928 GCA_050114115.1 Desulfobacterales bacterium
TGTAGGTGACCTTGGCGCCGTTTTCGATGGCCTGCATCAGGCTGTTGACTTCCTTGACCGATACGGCTTCGAACATATTGCGGCCGTAGAGGACGATGTGCCGGGTGTTTTTATAATCCATGCCCATCTGGGCGTCGGTGTAGCCGAACAGGCTGCGACAGGCCGTGTTGACGGAGCCCTTGCACAGGGCATCATGGGTGAAATGATTGGGGGAGCCGATCGCTTTCAGAAAGGTCTTGCTGACCGGGGTTGCCAGGTTGGCCCGCTCACCCAGAACCACGCTGTGGCCACCGTGCTTATCGATCACGGTCTTAAGCTTGTCGGCCACATAATCCAGGGCCTCGTCCCAGCTGGCTTTGCGCCATTGACCGGCGCCGCGCTGGCCCTCGCGGATCATGGGGGCCTGGACGCGCTGGGCATCGTATTGAAAAGAGATGCCGGCCGCCCCCTTGGGGCAGAGGCTGCCTTCCATGCCGGCCACGTGCGGGTTGCCCTCCACCCACTTGACCTGCCCGTTTTCGACTTCAACGCGAATGGGGCAGCGCACCGAGCACATGAAACAAAGACTGTAAACGGATTCCGTCATATTGACCTCCAGCTGGAAAGAAAAACGGCTAATGGGCTATTTGTCCGCCAAACGGCAAACATTAAACAGACGTCCAAAATGCAAGTAGCATACCATGGTTTTGGCTTCAATCGCTTCTGCACGGCAATGATCGCAAGGGGGCCCTGAACCTGGATCTGCGGCATTTTAAAGGGCAAGGCGGTTTGGCCAGCGACGGCCTGCGTTGCCAATGAATTTTTGCACTGCCATGTTTTTGTGGCGATCACCGCTCCGCCGTCTGCGCATGCAACCCCTCAGTCATGCTGGTGCGGTACCCGCCCGTGCGGATGGGCGTGAACGTGCTCATGGAAATGCAGGACCTCGTCGGTTTTAATATGGCCGTCTTCCATGGAATAGGTCAGATCGGTGGTTTGTTCCAGAAAGCGGGTGTTGTGCGATATGAGAATATAGGCCAGATCGAGATCCGCAATCACCCCGGTCAAGGTCTCGCGGGTGCGGTCATCCAGCCCGGTGGTCGGCTCGTCCAGAAGCAGGACCTCGGGCTCCATGGCCAGGATGGTCGCCAGGGACACCAGCCGTTTCTCGCCCCCCGAGAGGCGGAAGGTGACGCGATCCTCGAATCCGGAAAGTCCCAGCCGGTCCAATGCGCGGCGGGCTACGGCAATCGCCTCTTCCCGGCTGTGCCCCAGATTGAGCGGCCCGAAAGCCACGTCCTCCAACACCGTCGGGCTGAAGAGCTGGTCGTCGGCGTCCTGGAAGAGAAGACCGATGCGCCGGCGGATGGCCATGAAATCCGCTTCCTTTTCCGCTTGTTGACCGAACAGGGTGAGGCGCCCGCCGGTGGGTTTGAGCAGTCCCATGATCACATGGAAAAGCGTGGTTTTGCCGCTACCGTTGGGGGCCACCAGGCCCACCCGCTCATGGGGATAGAGATCGAAGTCCAGATTTTTAAGAACCGGCGGCCGGCCTGGATAGGCGAAAGAGATATCGCGCAGCGAAATGATCGGGTTGCTTTGCGTTTGACGTTCCAAGAGAACCTCTCAGTCAAAATGAAGGGGGGGACGGCGGAGGGCGTCCCTGATGTGACGGCAGAAAAGGCTGCTCGTCGCCGGGTGGCTGCCCATCCCCTCGGCCTGCGGCAGGACGGTCAGTCCGTGTTCTTCGAGTTGAGACTGCCAGGAAGTCGGCCGGCGGCCGCTGATGTCCTGCATAAAATGAGCACCGGCCACCAGCATGAAGGGCCGCAAATGCACACGCCGATATCCCCCCGCGCTCAGCCGTTTGGCAATGGTGGCGGGGGCCGGGTCACCCTTGACCTGTCCCAGCAGAACCTGATGGCCGAAGCGTGCCGCCAGGCCCTGGGCCAGCAGCGCATATGCCATCCAGGCGGGATGCTCCGTGCCATGGCCCACCAGCACCAGGGCTTCCTCTGCGGCGGTTGGCCGTATCCCCTCCACCCAGTCCAAGACCGCATCGAAATCTTCCGGATGGGCCAGCAGCGGCAGGCCGAGGTGGACCTCGAGCGGGCAGCGGGCTGTCTGCCAGACCAAGTGGTGAAATTCAATCCCGCAGATTAGATGGAGGGATTGCACGACGGCCCGCCGGCAGCCCGAGCGGGACAGCTGTTGAAGAACCTTTTCGGGCGTCGCCGGCGCCTCGCCCGTCTTGGTGCGCATGCGCCGGCGGATGGCGCGCGAGGAATAGGCCCAGTGGACCGGATGGTCCGGTAAGCGGCGTCGGCATTCCGCTTCAATTTGATGATAGGTGGCGGATGCGGCGGTCGCCGTACCGGAGGCCACCAGCACAATCGGTAGGGGAGCGTCGGCCATGGTGCGCAAGTCCTGGTTACGGTTGTCCCGGCAGCGTGAAACGACGGTCAGCCACGCCATTCCAGCCCGAGCAGGGCGATCATAACAGATGCGGCCACGAGCGCAAACCATCGATTGGCGCGATGGGCCGGAAAGGTGGCCAGAGAATGAAAGCGGCCGTTGAAGCCGCGGCAGCGCATGGCCTGGTGCACCCGGTCGGCCCGGGCGGCCGCGCGTACGAAGAGCATGCCCACGAGGTAGGCATAGCTGCGATAGGTGTGCAGACGGGTGCGGGGGCGAAAGCCCCTGATTTTCATGGCCGTCATCAAGCGCTGGTACTCCTGCTCGATGACGAAGATATAGCGGTAGCACATCAGCAGCAGGTAGATGAGCTTGTCGGGAACCCGCAGGCGCCCCAGGGTCTGGCCGAGTGTGCCAATCGGCATCGTGGCCGCCAGCGCGGTAAAAACGGCAATGATGGCAAGCGATTTCAGTGAAATCCGGGCGGCAAGAGCAACCCCCTCCCGATAGAGGGCAAACCGCCCCATCCGGGCGATGACGGGGCCTTCATAGGTCAGCGGCAGGATCAACCAGAGCAGGACCAGGAAACCAGCTACCACGGCCAGCCGCCGACCGACCGCTGGCCGGTCCAGACCGGAGCAGAGCAGCAGGGCCAGCGCCGCCGCGCTGGCCAGCGTCAGGGCCGGAAAAGATTCGAATACGGCCACGGTGCACGAAAAAACCGCTGCGGCAACGACCCGCAGCCGGGGGTCGATGCGGTAGATAAAAGAATCGCCATGCGCCAGGGGCTCTGCAAGCATGGGCTTAACCGGACTTTCGTCGGGATTGCATATAGGCCCCCAGGCCGACCAGGCCCATGATGTAGCCAAGGCCGCCGATGATATCATGCAGGGAGGGGCGCTGGGCTAACTGCGCCAGCTGTCGCCGGATCGGGGCGAGCTTTTTTTCCAGCGCGCCCTCGATCAGCGTCTTGAGTTCGGTATCTGTCGGTGCCGGGGTATCTTGCGGGGGCGTCGCGGCGTCCGGGGGGGGCGGTGATGCCACCGAGGGACTGCTTGCCAGGGGGGCATCGGCGGGGGGCAATCCAAACTCGTCGGCAGCCACCCGCCATTCGCCGCGGTGGCCGCTGCCGGCCAGAAGAACGATGCGCAGGGCTTCGGGGCGTGGCGGTGTAAAGGCGAATTGGCCCTGTTCGTCAGTCCGGCCCTCCAGCAGCTTTTCGCCGGCGGCATTGAAGACCTCGATGCGGGCGTTCTTGGCCAGGCGTCCGCCGCTGAATTTGCTTTGGGTGAACACCTGGCCTTCTTCCACCCAGGCAAACAGCGATACGTTGTGGGCCCGGGCTGTGGCGGGGACGATGCTCAGCAGGATGGTCAGGACCCCCAGCAGAAGACCAAGATCGGATCGATGGTGTTGGGGTGCACGCCTTTTAAGTTTCATGGGTATCCTCCCCTGTCGCGGCCTCGTTCACGGTCATTTTAAACCCGGTAAACCCGGGCAGCAGATCCGGCTGGACCTTGAGCAGGAAGGCCACGCAAAAGACCGTCATCAAGCCTTCGATCACCATGATGGGAATATGCGTCGAGATCAACAGCAGGGTGATTTCGAGGAAATTTTCCTCGGTGAACATCAAGGCCGCTCCGGCGATCCCGGCGCCCAGGAGGGTGCTCGCGAATCCGCAGGCAAAGGCGGCCGTCAAGGCCAAGGGGCGGCGGCGGTGCACCAGCGGACCGAACAGGTAGTAACAGACCACCGCCGGGGCCGCCATGATCAGGGTGTTGACCCCCAGGGTGGTCAACCCGCCATATTGAAACAGAACGCCCTGGAGCACAAGCGCCACCAAAATGGCCGGAAAGGCCCCCCAGCCTAGTATGAGACCGACAATACCGTTTAGGATCAGGTGGACACTGGCGGGGCCGATGGGCACATGAACCAGCGATGCCACGAAAAATGCAGCCGCCAGCAGACCGGCACGGGGTAGACGGTCGTAATCCAGCTTTTTGAGCCCTATGGCCGTGCCGGCCGCGGCCAAGGCGCCGCCCGTCAGCAGGACGGGACCCGCAAGGACGCCTTCGGAAATGTGCATGGCATCACTTCTCCTGCCAGGCTTCGAACTTTACCCAGATGACGGCCCCCAGCTCGACGTCCTTTTGCTCTCCATCGTGATTCAGCTTGAAGTCGGCGGTGTGCAGCGCGGCAAAGCCCCACCATCCGGCCCGTGGCGCGGCATAGCTGAAAACGCCGTTCTGATCGGCCTTGATGGTTTGGGTGGTCATATAGGACGTCGGTGCCTGGGACCGCTGATCCTGGTTGTAGTATTCGACTTCCACCATGGCGTAGGGTGCCGGTTGGCCGTTGCGCTGGACGATGCCCTGAAAGAGATTGCCGGCATAGAGTCCGAAGGGTTTGGAGAGGGGCACGATTTCCGTTTTGAGACCGAGCGCCTTATCCCAGCCTTCGTCGTCTCCGAAAGCGGTCACCACCGTTTTGGTGTAGTGCACGATAAAGCAATCTTCCGCTGGCTCCCAGTAAGGCTGGGGTTCCATGACGAAGACATACACGCCCGGCCGTTTGAGGGCATACGACGCCGTCCAGGCCGGATGATCCATGACGGTCGCGGGTTTAAGCGCGGTGCCCAGATCCTGCGGCCGTCCGTTGGCCCAAACCTTGAACATTTCGGGACGGTCGAGCACCATCCCGACTATTTCCATGGGATGTGAAAAACTCAAGGTGAGATCGACTTGGCGCTCATCTTCGGCCATGATCATCGTGTCCGAAGGTATGACCATGCCGAAGTGGGCTTGGGCGGTATTCCCTAACGCCAGAACAGCCCATAGCCCAATGGCCCCCATTACGCGTAAATAGGTGCGCATCGCTTTCTCCTTTCTAGTGGAACCATGGCCCCCCCACCGGTGATGGACGGGCCGTGGCGTACGTTGCTGGTGACAACCGGATGGTTTTGTCGACGGGATGCTCCCTGAACCGGGCGCCCTGCACCCTACCTAAATTGGGGCTTAGGGTCAACCGCTAGCCGGCGCGCCGATGGGAAAATATGGATCGCGGGGCAGGCGTGTCAAACCATTGCCCGAAAATTGGTTTGTCACCCGACCAAATAATAAACAGCGCCTACGGCCGCGAGACTGCTCACCCGCAGGATCTGGCCCATGATGAGCAGTTGGGTTCCCATCCGTGGTTTGAAGATGCCCATGTAATGGGGCAGCTGGTGGCGCAGGGCCCGGATCGGAAAAGCCAGAATATTGCCCGTCAGAAGCGCCAGCACCGTCTGCTTCACGTTCAGGACCCCGGCATCGAGAAGCGCACCGGCGGCGGCAAAACCGGAGGTGAACTCGGCCACGAAG
The DNA here is from genome assembly GCA_050114115.1 of Desulfobacterales bacterium. Taxonomy (GTDB): domain Bacteria; phylum Desulfobacterota; class Desulfobacteria; order Desulfobacterales; family UBA5852; genus JABZFP01. The sequence goes on from JASFTA010000100.1 coordinate 5,754, forward strand.
CTCAAAATAACCACCGACAGGGATTCCACCGGGACCACGGCCGTGACCACGAAACGCGCCAGCCATTCGCGCGTGAAGGCAAACAGCCCCATGCGGTTGAGGATGAAAACGGCCATATAGATGGGGACCAGGTAGATGACGATGGTGCGCATGCGCCGGGGCAGTTTCTGGCGGA
>JASFTA010000101.1:0-5914 GCA_050114115.1 Desulfobacterales bacterium
AAATATTCAACTATTACTCCGGCAATAATAGATACCAATCACGTCATGCCGGTCCCGGATCAGGTCCGGGATGACGTATCCGGCATCCAGTGTTTTTCTGGATTCCGGCTTTCGCCGAAAGGACAACTTTTTGCGTGTTTAGTTGCCAAAGTAATAATATAGGAGACTCAAGATGATGAGGTGATCAAATGAGATCCAGTCTTAGAGTAACATCTATGATTCTTATGTTTTATTGTCTTATCAACATTGCCCCTCCGGCTCATGGATCAGCCTTGAGGTGTGGATCAAGACTTATCTCAGAAGGGGATACCAAATTTAAATTGTTGGCTGTATGCGGTGAGCCACAACATATTGATTATTGGGAAGAAGAAAGAACATACAGATCCTACACGAAAGACACACATAATTTTAACTATTCTACTCATTACCAAGAAGGCCAGTTCCAGAAACCCAATTTTATCAAAGAGCTTGTATTAGTCGAAGAATGGACTTACAACCATGGCCCGCGTAGATTCATGGATCATGTTCGATTGGAAAAAGGTAGGGTAAAAAAGATCGTCAGCGGCGAATCTGGGTATTAACCGCCATAAATATCATCGGTCCAACAGCCATGATTTATTCGCAAAGGATCTCACCAAAAGGCCGGCTATATTCAAAGATAGTCGGTTTTTATTTTTCAGGCATCACCGCATCAAAGCCTGGATTGATTGAGTGATAATTCCTCTATTACGGATGTAAAGGGGAAAGCTGTGATTGCCGGACCCAAAATCATTTTGTCTATAATAGGTTTTCACCACCAATCCAACCAAACTCATTTCTCATTGCATCTAACGTATCAGTTGGCAAGTTCACTTTTATTAAAAAAATATTCCTCTTATTAATAAATTATTAACAGAAACGAATATTTATAAGAAAATTCTTTTCCGCGATTACCCGATCGACTGGTAAAAATAACCTCGCTATGTGAGGAATTTTCTGCTCAGGCGACATAAGAGCATTTGATTCCAAATCAGATTATCTTCTAGTCATCAAAGGTAAGCGTTACTAACTGATACTAATCAAAATGGCTAAATCAAAATACCTAAGGAGAGATTCATGTTGAATTCAAAAACAGCCATCATAACGGGTTCAACAAGTGGCATCGGCTCAGGGATTGCCAAGGCGCTGGCCCAAGCGGGATGTAATATTGTCATCCACGGATCGAGGAAACCAGATGCGATCGAAAGTGTCCGATCGGGGCTTGAGACGGAATATGGCATCACCGCCCGATATTACCGTGCGGACATGTCCAACCCCGATGAAATCGAAAAAATGATAACAGATGCTGAAAAGTCATTCGGTAGTGTTGATATCATCGTCAACAATGCCGGCATTCAACATGTGGCCCCGGTGGATGAATTTCCCATGGAAAAGTGGGATGCCATTCTTTCCATCAATTTGACCGCTGCATTTCATATGATTCGCATCGCAACGCCGGTGATGAAAAAAAATGGCTGGGGCCGCATCGTCAACATCGCCTCGGCCCATGCACTGGTGGCCTCTCCGTTTAAATCAGCCTATGTGGCGGCCAAGCATGGCCTGGCCGGTCTGACAAAAACCGTGGCCCTGGAATTGGCGGAGCAAAACATAACCTGCAACGCGGTTTGCCCGGGATATGTCAAAACACCGCTGGTTGATGGACAGATTGCCAGTCAGGCCAAAGAAAGAGGGATCACCGAGGAGGAAGTGGTTCGGGATGTCCTGTTGGGTGCGCAACCCACTAAGAAATTCACAACCGTGGAAGATCTGGGGGCGCTGGTTGTGTTTTTGTGCAGCGAACCTGCCGGCAATATCACCGGGGCGATTATACCAGCCGATGGTGCTTGGACCGCACATTAATGTGTTTTGAGAACAAGGAAAATAGCCATGAAAACAGAGCAAATTCTGCGCAAGTCCGCCATGCCGGTGGCAAGCCCCAGTTACCCGAGAGGCCCTTATCGGTTTGTGGACCGCGAGTATCTGATTGTTGTTTATGAATCAGAGCCGGATGCCATACGGGAAGCCCTACCGGAACCCTTGGAACCGGAGGGGAGCAGCCAGGTGCTCTACGAATTCATCAAGATGCCCGATAGTTCGGGGTTCGGCGATTACACGGAAAGCGGCGTCGTCATACCCGCCAAATTTGAAGGAGAAGCCGTCAATTTCACTGCCCAGATGTATCTGGATTGCCATCCACCCATTGCCGGTGGCCGTGAAATATGGGGTTTTCCGAAGAAGCTGGGCCACCCCAAGCTTGAGATCAAACACGATACGCTAACCGGTGTATTGGATTATGCCGGCGTCACCGTTGCGATCGCGACCATGGCCTACAAGCATGAAAACCTGATTTGCCCGGACAGTGGACGCTCCTTATCATGTGATCCGAATAGCATCGTTGAGAAAATGCAGAAGACACAGGTCAACTTGAAAATCATTCCCGATATTGATGGTTCGCTGAAGATCGTGCAGCTGGTGGCTTACAACCTTGAGGACATTACCGTCAAGGGCGCCTGGGAAGGACCTGCGCGGCTCGCGCTTTTCCCTCATGTAAACGCGCCTGTCGCTGATCTACCGGTTAAAAAAGTCATATCCGGCATGCATTTCCTGGCCGACTTGACCCTGCCTTACGGGCGGGTGCTCCACGACTACTTGGAAAATTAAAGAGGACATCTAAAGAAAGGGATCGATCATGAACCCGAAAAAACACGCGTGGCGATTTTTGCCCTTATCGCCATATTTATAGCCTGCTTTTTCTATTTTGATTTGGGACGGTATTTTACTTTGGAGTATTTTAAGGGCCAGCAGCAAGCTCTTCAGGATTATTATGCGGCCAACCCGGCTCTGACAATTGCCGTCTATATGGGGATCTATATCGCGGTTACCGCGCTTTCCCTGCCCGGCGCCGCCATCATGACGCTTGCCGCCGGCGCCCTGTTCGGCACTTTGACCGGCTTGATCATGGTATCGTTTGCCAGCAGCATCGGGGCGACCCTGGCATTTTTGGTCGCCCGGTTCTTATTGCGCGACTACGTCCAGAATAAGTTCGGTGACAAACTCAACGCAATTAATAAAGGTGTGGAAAACGAAGGGTCGTTTTATTTGTTCACTCTCAGACTCGTTCCCGTTTTCCCATTTTTTGTCATCAATCTGGCCATGGGGCTGACCCCGATCAAAACGCTGGCCTTTTATCTGGTCAGCCAGGTGGGCATGCTCCCCGGCACTTTCGTTTACGTGAATGCCGGCACCCAGATCGGAAAACTTGAATCCTTAAAGGGCATCCTTTCGCCTGAACTGATTTTGTCATTCGCTCTTTTGGGGATCTTCCCACTCGTGGCCAAGAAAACCATCAGCGTGATAAAGGCCCGAAGGACTGGCAAATCTTCTGCCCGAACTGAAACTTCTGAATATAACCCGGAACCGACAAATCATTAGCGGTTACCATTGTCGACGCCCGGGCCGGGGACCTAATATCCGCATACATCCGCTACTCAATTTTTTGAGTCTCTACTTTAGGGAGATAATGACCTATGCCAAAGCAAAAACAAACACCGGCAAAATCCAATAACACCAGAAAACGAATAAACCTGGCCTTACAGGGAGGTGGGTCGCACGGGGCATTTACCTGGGGTGTCTTAGATCGGATGCTGGTATCTGAACGAATTGAAATTGCCGCCATTAGCGGCACGAGCGCAGGCGCCATGAATGCGGTCGTTTTGGCGGACGGGATTATGGTTGGGGGCAAAGAAGGCGCCCGCGAGGCATTGGCCAAATTTTGGCGGGCGGTGCATGAAGCCGCGGTCGCGAGCCCTTTTCAACGAACACCATTTGATAAGATGACCAATAACTGGAATTTGGATTATTCTCCCGGATATCTATCCTCGGATATTTTTTCGCGCCTGATGTCGCCGTATCAATCCAACCCATTGAATTGGAATCCTTTGAGGGACTTATTGGCCCAACATGTGGATTTCGAACGGGTGCGCTCCTGTAATCAAATCAAACTGTTTATCAGTGCCACCAGCGTTCGCAATGGCCAGGTCAAGCGGTTTGACCGGACCCGTCTGACCGTGGACAAAGTGATGGCGTCGGCATGTTTGCCCTTTATTTTCCAGGCGGTTGAAGTGGAGGGCGAAGATTATTGGGATGGCGGATATGCGGGCAATCCAATACTATATCCTTTTGCCTACCACAGTGACGCCCGCGATATCGTGATCGTCCAAATCAACCCCTTGGCTTGTCAAAAAACGCCCAAAACAGCTCGCGAAATCTTAAACCGCGTCAATGAAATCACCTTTAATGCCAGCTTGCTTAGCGAATTACGGGCCATTGATTTTGTAGCCCGGCTGCTGGATGAAGGCAGTTTGGACCCGACCCGGTATCGCAAAATGTTCATCCATTTGATTGCCGATGAGAAAGGGTTTGAACCCCTGAATGCGTCGAGCAAACTGAATACGGAATGGGACTTTTTTAAACACTTGCACGCTCTGGGATATGCTGCGGCATCCAATTTCATGAAGGAACACTACGACTGTATCGGGGATCATTCTTCACTGAACGTTCCAGGCGTATTGCGCGGATGTGCGGCCTAAGCAGCTGATCCTGATGAAAAATCTTCCAACGAAAAAGGCACTGCGTGATGAACAGGATACGTTTTATCAATAGAAATCGAAAGGTGCCCAAAGGAGACAACCATGACAACGGAAATTCACGACGAGATCAAGGCGAGTTTCGATGGTGAAAGCCTCGAAGACCTCACCGGACGGATCAAGCAGCTTTTCGACGTTCAGGATCGCACTTATGGATTCCCATCGAAGTCATACCCCAAATGTTTTGTGGGCAATGAGGCCGTGGCCCAGCTCGTAGATGCAGGGATTGCGCTCGACGCGGAAGACGCCGTGCGCATCGGCAATATGCTTCTGGACGCGGGGGTGTTTCATCACGTCCTGGATGAACACGCTTTCAAAAATGAAAAATTGTTTTACCGGTTCATCTCGGATGAAGACCATGGGACCGTGGCGCGCAAGCCCGACGGCAGTGCCGTCAGCTGGGCCGATTTTATCGCCCCGCTGACGCATCCGGATGACCAGGCCATGAACCTTCAGCCGGAAGTTCCGGAACGCGATCCGGACCTGGCATCGTTTGACCAAGTTGATCTCGAAGCACAGGGCGTATCGCCAATGGATGAGCACAACACCCGCATGCTGGACCTCCTGCATCCCAAGGAATGGATCGACCCTGAACCCAAGGCCACGTACAACCTGGTGGTGATCGGCGGCGGCGCTGGCGGTCTGATTTCGGCGGCGGGGGCGGCGGGTGTCGGCGCCCGAGTGGCCTTGATCGAATCCCACCTGCTGGGCGGCGACTGCCTGACGGTGGGCTGTGTGCCGTCCAAACTACTGCTGCGGTGCGCCAAGGCGGCCGCGGCGGTGCGCAACGCATCCGCGTTTGGCGTCAACGTCAGCGGCGAGGTCTCGGTCGACTTCGGCTTTGTCATGGAACGGTTGCGCCGGCTGCGGGCCGGCATCGCACCGGTGGACTCGGCCCAGCGCTATTCCGAAAAGCTCGGGGTGGACATCTTTATGGGTAAAGGCAAATTTACCGGCAAGAATACGATTGAAGTCAACGGCAAGACACTCAATTTCAGCAAAGCGGTGGTGGCCACCGGCGGCACGGCCTCCGTCCCCCCGATTCCGGGTCTGAAAGAGGCCCCCTACCTGACCAATGCCAACATCTTTAATTTGACCGAACTGCCGGCCCGCATGGGGGTTATCGGCGCCGGTCCCATCGGGATGGAACTGGCCCAGGCCTTCCAGCGTCTCGGATCCCAGGTGACCGTTTTCTCCCGCGACGCCAAAATTCTGCCCAAGGAGGATCCGGACGCGGCCCAGATTGTGGA
>JASFTA010000102.1:0-5905 GCA_050114115.1 Desulfobacterales bacterium
GTTCGGTGATGTCCTCTTCCAGGGCCACGAAATGGGTGATCGCACCGGTCTCGTCGAAGATCGGTGCGATGGCGGCCCGTTCCCAGAACAACTCGCCGTTCTTGCGGCGATTGCGCAGTTCCCCCGACCAGACCTTGCCGGCGTTGATCCGCCCTCGGATCTCATCGTAGAGCGATTCGGAGACACCGTCGGATTTTAGGATGTGCGGGGTCTGCCCTAACGCCTCTTCTTCCGAAAAGCCCGTGACCTCCACAAACTTGGGATTGACATATTCGATCTGGCCGTTCTGGTCGGTGATCACCACCGACGCCGGACTCTGCTCAACCGCCTGGGAGAGTTTGGTCAACTGGGTCTGCACACGCCGGCGCTCGTCGATTTCGCTGGCCAGACGCCGGTTCCAGAAAAAGATCACCAGCACGAGTGCAATGGCGGCGCCCACCACGATCGAGAGGATGCGCCAGAAGTAGAACCAGTCCACCGTGCGCTCGATGATCACGTTGATCCAGCGATCGTGAATCGCGGCGCGCTCGTTCTTGCTGATACTCTGCAGCCCTTTCTCCAGGATAGGGATCAGTTCGGGCCAGTCCCGCCGCACCCCCATGGAGAGGTCGAAATTGTATTCCGTGGTGGACGCCACCTTCAGCGTTTCCATACCCAGTCTTTTGGTCACAAAAGTGATCGATGCCAGATTGTCCACAAAGGCTGCGATCTGGCCCCTGGCCACGGAATGCAAGCCTTCCTCAACGCTTTGGAAAGGCTTCAGTTTGATATTCGGATAGTCGCGCGCAATCAGCTCGTGGGTGACATAACCCTTCATGACCCCTACCGTACGGTCATTCAAATCCGCCAGGCCGCCGATAAAGGGCGCGTCCCGGAGGGTCACGATCACGGTTTGGAAACTGAGATAGGGTTTGGTGAACCGAAGAAATTCCTCCCGCTCGGGCGTGGGCGATATACAGGGCACCACGTCCAGTTCGCCCTGGCGGACCTTCGCCAGCACCTGGGTCCAGGTCAGCCCCATTTCCGGTGTCATCTCGGTTCCCAGGCGCTGGTTGAGCAACTTGACATAATCCGATGTGATCCCGGCATAGGCCCCCTGGGAGTCTTTCTGCTCGAAAGGCGGCCACGAGGGGTCGACACCCAGCCGGATCACGGGGTGGTCCTTTAGCCACTGCTTTTCGGCCTCGCTCAGCGTGACGGTATGGCGGTCCGCATCCGGGGAGCCGATCCAGCGGTTCTGGAGTTCGCGTCGCTCCGCATCGGTGATCATGCGCATCCCCTTGGTCAGGATGCGCGCCAGCAGGACGTCTTCGCTGCGGGTGGCGATGTGGAGCGGAATCGGGCGCTCCTCGGCAATGCCCAGGTCGCCGCCGACCTTCAGATTGGTCACCTGCAGCCGTTCCAGGGCCTGGTTGACCACCGGCATCAAGTCGAACAGCGCATCGGCCTTGCCGGTGGACACCGCCAGAATGGCATCGGTGGTGTTCTTGACTTCCAGCACCTCGATCTGGGGATAGCGCTGGAGCACCTCCTGAAGATAGAATCCCCGGGGCACGGCCATGCGTTGGCCGAAGAGATCTTCGATGGCGGTGACATTGGGGAAATCTTCCCGGGTGTAGAGAGCCTGGATCATCTGGAGATAGGGCGGGGTGAACGTGAGGAATTCCTGGCGCTCCGGCGTCATGGCGATGTTGAGCATCACGTCCAGATCGCCGGCTTTCATCTGGTCGAGAAATTGATCCCAGGAGGGCCCGGTCACGAATTCGATATCCAGACCGGTCTTGGCCGCCAGGAGCTTCATAAAGTCGACCGAATACCCCATGGGGATGTCGTTCTGATTGAAATTGAACGGCACCCAGTCGGTTTCGTTGTGGACCCGCACCGTCTCGGTGCGCGCCAGAAAGGCGGCCTCGTCCAGGGTAAGTTTCAGGGCGAAGTCGGTGGGGATCGCCTTGGCCCGGCGCGCAATCCACTTCTTTTCCATTTTCAGGCGGTCGTCCGGGTTGATCATTTGAAGGCCCTGATTGACCACAGCCATCAGGGCGTTGTTGTCCTTGGCGGTGGCGGTGAAATACGTCTGGGTAAACAGGGGTTTTTGCCGGTTGTAGCCGAAGATGTTGGCCAGGCGTTTCTCGCTCAGGAAATAGAGCAGGCTGATCTTGGTGGCCACGAAGACCTTAACCTCGCCCTTGAGCGCCGCCCGGAAGAGGGCCTCGTAGCTGCTGTAGAAAGCGATGTACGGGGACGGGATCTTGGCCCGCACCAGCTTCTCGGTAAATCCGCCCCGAACCATGCCGACGATGAAACCGGCGGCCTGGTCCAGACTTGCGAGGGGCTCAATGCCGGGATGGGAGAAAATATGGTAGTCGAGGGTCAAGATCGGCTCGGAATAGGCCAGAAAACGCTCCCGTTCCGGCGTCTTGAAGAGCCCGGCATGCAGGTCGGCCTGACCGTTGCGAAGCATTTCGATGGAGGCCTCGAAGGTGTCCACGCTCACGAACGCGATTTCACGTCGTGCCTCGAGGGCCCACTGGCGCCACAGGTCCGGGAACAATCCCTGGGGACGGCCGGCATCGTCTTTGAATTTGAGCGGGGCAACGCCGGTGTTATAGACGATCCGGATGGGTTCTTCGGCGCACGCGGGGGCTACGACGGCCATCAGCATCAAAACCAGGGAAGACAAAAGGATCAACCGGGATAATCGCATGGGCGTTCCTCACATACAGGCTTGCAGGATGAAGCGCCACGAAAGCGTTTCGGCGAGGTCAATTGCTGGCTTTCTGTATCACATCGAATGCCGTTTCAAAAGGTTGGCGCCAACGTCCTTATGCGCGCCTTGACAAACACGGGCAACAATTTTAAGACCGGTCAACCTTTAGACAGGAGGAGCGTTGATGAACGGTCGCAAAATCGACCTGCCGGTGCGTGAGATGCCCCGGCAGTGGTACAACATCCTCGCGGATATCCGCCTCAATCCCCCGCTCAAGCCGGATGGATCGCCCCTGGCCCCCGAGGACCTGGCGCCGGTTTTCCCCATGAACCTGATCGAACAGGAAATGAGCTCCGATCGCTGGATCGACATTCCCGCGCCAGTCATGGACGTGCTGAGCCTCTGGCGCCCCTCCCCCCTGATGCGCGCCCGGGGCATCGAAAAGGCGCTGGGCACACCCGCCCGGATCTACTACAAGAACGAAGGCGTCAGCCCGCCGGGCAGCCATAAACCCAACACAGCCGTGCCCCAGGCCTATTACAACAAGATTTTCGGGATCGAGCGCATGACCACCGAAACCGGCGCCGGTCAGTGGGGCAGCGCCCTGTCGTTTGCCTGTTCGCAGTTCGGCCTGGCGTGCAAGGTATACATGGTCCGCATCAGTTTCGACCAGAAACCCTATCGCAAAGCCATGATGCAGACCTGGGGCGGCAAGTGCGTGGCCAGCCCGAGCAATGAAACCCAGGCCGGTCGAAACGCCCTGGAAAAAGACCCGCAAACCCCGGGCAGTCTGGGCATTGCCATCAGCGAGGCCGTCGAAGCCGCGGTTTCCGATACCAGCGGCAAAACCCGCTATTCCCTCGGCAGCGTGCTCAATCATGTCATGCTGCACCAGACGATCATCGGCCTGGAGGCCCGCAAGCAGTTCGACCTGATCGGCGAAGCGCCGGACGTGATCATCGGCTGTGCCGGCGGGGGAAGTAATTTTGCCGGCCTGGCCTTTCCCTACGTGCGCGACAAGATCAACGGCCGCGAAATCGCCATCTACCCGGTGGAGCCGGCGGCCTGCCCCACCCTGACGCGCGCCCCGTTTGTCTACGACCACGGGGACACGGCCGGTTACACGCCGCTGCTGCCCATGCACAGCCTGGGGCACGCCTTCGTGCCCCCACCGATTCACGCCGGCGGCCTGCGTTATCACGGCATGGCCCCCACGGTCAGCCAACTGGTCGACGAGGGGCTGTTCGAACCCCAAGCGGTGGAGCAGACCGAGGCCTATGAAGCCGGTGTTCTGTGGGCCCGCAGCGAGGGGGTTATCCCCGCCCCCGAGACCACCAACGCCCTGGCCCTGGTGGTCAAGGAAGCCCGCCGTGCCAAGGCGGAGGGCAAGGAAAAGACCATCGTGGTGAGCTTCAGCGGCCACGGCCTTCTGGACCTGGCGGCCTACGACAAATACTTCGCGGGCGAACTGACGGACGTCTGCATGCTGGACGAGGACATGCAGGCTTCCCAGGAGGTGTTTGCGGATTTTCCCAAACCCGAAAACCTCACCAGCGGGAAGTAATGATGGTTTTTACTGAACGGAAAGGCTGATCCTTTCCGGCATCGGATGCGGCCTGACGCTGCCAACGCATCTGTGAGAAGAACGTTCCGATTTAAAAACCATTCGGGGTCGCAATCGGGGTCGACATGTTCCCATGTTGTTGCCGCCAGAAGAAAAGCGCCGATTGGATACCGATACCGAAAGCGATACCGATGCCTTTGGGAACACCCACTTAAAATCAGTTGCAGCAGAAGGCTATTGTAAAACATGACCATGCCCATCGACAAACTTGAAATGCGCTGCCCCCGGCTGGGCGGCCCGGTAAACTTCGGCTACTGCCGCCATTGCGGGGAGAATGACCGGCCGTGTTTCAAAATCCTGGATTGCTGGTGGCAGCGTTTCGATGTGGTCGGCCATCTGAAATCCCGCCTGCCCCGCGAGGAATTCGAGGCCCTGGGCCAACACCCGCCTGAAAAGATCACCAGCCTGCTCGATCTGATCGCCCAGGCCCAAAAAAAGACCGGAGGCCGTTAGGGCCTCCGGTAGGGCGGTCGGTTCTTTTTACTTCCCTCGCGTCATTCTTTTAGTGAACTTTAGAAACTCATACTGCGAACGGTTTCGGAAAAAGTCCGAGATGCGGCAGCAGAAGCCCGAGGAATGAAGCGTACTTAAAGTACGCTGCAGTGACGAGGGGTGACGCGCAACGCGGATATCGGTCTTTTTACGAGACCGTCTCCTTTAGATCTCGAAATCCTTGTCGAGCCGCCGGTGGCTGAAAGCCCGCCCGTCCGGACCGCTGTAGTCGGCCACGATCTGGCCGTCGCCCACCAGACGCCACTGGTAGATCAGAAGACCCTCCAGCCCCACGGGGCCCCGGGCGTGAATCTTGTTGGTACTGATGCCGACTTCGGCGCCCAGACCGAAGCGGAAGCCGTCGCTGAACCGGCTGCTGCAATTCAGGAACACGTCGGCCGTATCCACATGATCCATGAAACGCAGGGCGCGCTCCCGGTCGGCGGTCACGATCACATCGGTATGCCCCGAGCCGTATTGGTTGATGTGGTCGACGGCCGCCTCCAGACTGTCCACCACCCGGATCGAGACCACCAGATCCAGATATTCGGTCCGCCAGTCCTCCTCGGTGGCCGGCTGGACCGCAATGATCGCCGCGGTCCTTGCGCAGCCCCGGATCTCAACCCCCCGGTTCGAGAGATCCTCCACGAGCGGCGGCAGGAGCGCTTCGGCAATCCCGGCATGGACCAGGAGGGTCTCCGCGGCATTGCAGACCGCCACGTACTGGGTCTTGCTGTCCACGGCGATCCGCCTGGCCATGGCCGGATCCGCGGCCCGATCGATGTAGACGTGGCAGATCCCGTCCGCGTGCCCCAGCACCGGAATGCGGGTGTGGTCCATGATGTAGCGCACGAATTCGTTGCTGCCCCGGGGAATGATCAGATCGATATGGTCATCCAGCGCCAGCAGGGCGGCCACATCGGCACGCGTCTCCATCAGGTTCAGCCAGCCATCCGGCATGCCGGCCTCCCGGCTGGCCCGCGCAATGATGTCGGCCAAAATGCGGTTCGTTTCGGCGGCCTCGTGGCCTCCCTTGAGCAGCACGGCGTTGCCGCTTTTCAAGCACAGGCAGGAAATCT
>JASFTA010000103.1:0-5897 GCA_050114115.1 Desulfobacterales bacterium
CAACTGAGGCAATACGGCGCCCCATACGAACAGATCAACGATCACCAGGGTCAACAGCCCGATGATCAACTGCTCGATTACTATTTCAGTTGATTTCAGCATTTTCTTCCCAGTAAGTAAAGATCAGGAATAATCTTTACTTGTACTCAAAAACCCAATAAGTGACCGCTTCTGACATTATTGCATAAGAACTGCCGCGCGTTCTTCTATCCAATCGAATCCAAATCAGTCGATTCATGATGAAGGACAGTCATCGGCCTGTCCAGCAGCATGTCGGTCAACATCCTGTTTTTCTTCGGGCCGCCATCTCGAGAAGGGGCGCTCAGCCAGTTGCATATTGGTGTACTGCCAGTGGCCTTGAGTAATCTCTTTACCAATCCATTGCGGCTTGCCCTGCAAAAGCATCCGCTGGTAATCTTCCTCGCGCGTGAATTCGACCTCGGCGATGACCAGTCCCTGGTTTTCGCCCTTGAATTCATCTATTTCCCATTCGAAACCTTGATGCCAGATGCGATGACGGATTTTTTTAATTGGATGGTGGCAGAACGTGTGAATGACTTCTTTTGCTTTTTCAACATGTTTTAAAATGAATTCATATTCTTTGCGCGTCAATCCCTTCGTTTCCCCCTTAATGGTCATCTCGGCCTTATCGTTTTGGACGCGCAAGCGCAAAACTGCATCCTTGGCAGTCGACAAATACCCCTGCAAGATCTCGACCGAATCCCCCAGCCCCCGCCAACTGTCACCACAAACGAGGAAGCGGGCTTCAATTTCCAAGTTCTCGTATTTTTTTTCCATAACCATTTTCCCAAAAACATTTAGAACGATTCATTATTTTGTCTTTTTCAACTAATTATCACAGTTCAAACCCAATTAAAATGGTTTCTGGATATACTCATTTTGCCAGAAGTGGGCCATAACTGCGGGTGCAAAGCTCCTATGATATCTTCAATACCCAATCTCCAGATTTTTTTAATCCGATCTCCGCAAATGTTTTTCCACTATGGATGACTTCAACCAAGTGCAATTCAGCACTCGTTACGGGTTTCCTTATTCAATTTATCTGAAATTGATTCACAACCCTGCACAGAGTACAATACCGTATCTCAACTTTACCCAAACTACAGGTTAAAATTGAGATAATCCGTTTATTTGTTGATCGTTGTCGATGGCGATTTCAGTTTCAAATCTGAATACAGGCCAATAATGTGACTAGTTGGAGAAATCGCAAAGCGTTCGATGAAAATTTTATCGCGATTGCCCAAAGTAATCATAGCTTGCTTAATTTTCCTAATCCAGCACCTCGCGCAATTTTCGAGAAAGCGCCTCAATCGCAAAGGGCTTCTGAATGAACCCGTTACACCCCCTATCCAGGATTTCTTGCGCCTGCCCATTGATACTGTAACCGCTTGATAAAAGGACTCCCGCATCCCCACCGATTGCTTTTAGACGATCATAGGTTTCTCCTCCACCCATTCCAGGCATGATCATGTCCAGGATGACGAGATCGATCTCATCCTTTTTTTGCTCGTACAGATCGAGCGCTTCTTTACCGCTCCCAGCGGTAAGAGCACGATATCCTAACTTTTCCAGCATCGCTTGCCCCACCTCGAGGACCATATTTTCGTCGTCCACAAGGAGGACTGTCTCCTCGCCGTGCTGTATCTCATGTATGCCCGACTGCGGAGCCTCTTTCCAAACCTCCTTTTTTGATGCCGGCAGGTAAAGGTTGAATGTGGTTCCCTCTCCCTTTTCGCTGTATACATTGACGAAACCGCCGTGATTCTTGATGATGCCATAGAGTGACGCAAGGCCCAGGCCGGAACCTTCTCCTTGCCTCTTGGTTGAGAAGAATGGATCAAAGATTTTCTTGCGGATCGCGGCATCCATTCCCACCCCGGTATCAGTCACCGAGACCTTAACGTATCGCCCAGGATCAATCTCGAAAGGTTTGGTGTCTTCCTCGCCAAGAGAAACGTTTTTGGTCTGGATATAAAGGTCCCCACCGCCCGGCATTGCCTGCCAGGCGTTCACATACAAATTGAGCAGCGCTTGTTTTATCTGGATCTGGTCTACTTCAACAGCCCACAGCTCTTCTTCATATTTGCCATGGATCCGGATCTCTTTTTTGGTGCGGCCGAACATCTCATTCTCGTGCCTAATGAGAGAATTGAGGTGTGTGGGTTTAACCTCGTACTTGCCTCCCCGGGCGAATCCAAGAAGATCTTTGTTCAACTCCATGGCATTCTTTACACACTCTTCAATGCCGCTTAAGTGTTCATAGTCGGGATCTGAAGGATCCTTGTCAAACATCATTAGTGAGGCTCGTCCCTGAATACCCATCAGGGTATTATTAAAATTGTGTGCAATACCGCCGGCCAAAGTGCCGATGGCTTCCATTTTTTGGGCTTGTATCAGTTGCGCTTGGAGCCTCTTTCGTTCCTTCTCGGCTCTCTTGCGGTCGGTAAGATCAATGCCCAGACAGGTAACATCCACCACGGCGCCGTTCGGATCTTTCGTAAGCACATTCGACCAGGCTATGTTTAGGCGTTCACCCGATCTTGTCAGAATTTCATTTTCATTGGTCGAATATCCGATTTCGTCTCGTGTGTGCATCACTTTTTCGAACACCGCGCGGATTTCTTCGCGCACATCTTCGGCAATAAAGAGATCGAACCAATTACGATTTAATACTTCCTCCGCCCGCCAACCGGTCAGCTCTAAAAAGCGCTTGTTGGCAAAAATAATTTTTGCTTGTCGGTCCAGGGAGATACCTATCTGTGGCGTTTCGATTAGTATGTTCCGCCATTTCTTTTCGCTCTCCCGCAATGCCATCTCAGTCTGCTTGCGATCGGTGATGTCACGCCCCACGCCGACAATGGTCTCGATTTTGCCATCTTCACCCAATATGGCCCTATCGGACCAAGCTAACCAGCGCCATCCGAATCTGGTCATGGCCCTTTGCTCCATATACGCCGTATGCGGAGGGTGGTGCAAAGCATTCATGGCCTGAGCCGTGGACTCGCGATCATCCTCGTGAACCAGGGGCATGAAGCGCTCACCAAGAAGCTCTTCTTCGGTTTTTCCGAAAGTATTGCAGTAACTTGGACTGACAAACAGAAAATGACCTTCGGGATCAACCTCAACCACCAGATCATTCTGGTGCTCAATCAAAAGACGATATCTCTCTTCGCTTTTCCGCAGCGCCTCTTCCGCCCGCTTACGCTCGGTGATGTCCGATGCGATTCCTTCAATAACAACCTCGCCGCTCTCTTTCTTCCGGCCTATTGAACGATCCAGGAGCCAGATCCAATGCCCCTCTGAATCTTTGATTCGATATTCAATTTCAAATGCTTGTCCGTAATGGGAATCTCTTATGGCCGCAGCGACGCGATGACTATCTTCCGGATGAATGGAATTCCGCCACAGATGCGGATTTTTAAGAAGATGCGATTCAGAATACCCAAGAACAGTTTGAACATTTGGGCTGTAGTAGATTCCTCCTCTAATTGTTGAATAAGAATAGACTAAATCAGGTGCCCCCTCAATCAGCGTGCGATATTTTTTTTCATTTTTCCGCAACACCTCCTCGATCCGCTTATATTCTGTGATATCTTCGCCAATAGACTGATATGATATCACCTTCCCCTGAGCATCAAACAGCGCACGGTTGGTCCAGCGATGCCATCGAATTTTACCGTCTGGTGCGATTACCTTATGCGCGTGTGAATCCGTCGGCGATTCGACCGTCAGGTTTGAGATGTTGTCCATCACAGTTTTTTGCTCAGATTCGGGAATCAAGGACAGGAAGCTGTTGCCGACCAACTGCTTTGGCGTTTTCCCAAAGTATTCACAGTAGGCTCTATTTACAAAGGTGATTTCACCGCTGGGCAGAAAGTTACAGATCAACGCCGGCAGGTCTTCAATGACTCCTCGATATCGTTCTTCGCTTTCCTTCAACGCCTTCTCAGCTTTTTTGTAGTTGAACTTGTCCTGTGTCATTTCCTTAACCTGTTGCTCGAGTTCCTCGTATGAAGGTTTTTCGGTCATCATCATTACCCAATTTTCCCGGATGATTTCGATTTGCGCTGACTTGTAAATTGGTTAGATCCTGTCAGCAATATTAATACAGGATGTTATTCAAGCATTGAAATTAGTCAAGAGCATTAAAACGATAGATCCGTAACGATTCAGATTTGTATAACCAATCATCGCACAACACCATTTATTGCTTTATCGAAAAGTATTTACCGTGGACATCGATAGATTGTGGTCAATCAGCGTTGGAGGTGCGTACAGAGACCGTAACGAAATAGCGTTTTTGGGGACGCGGAACCGACGCCAAAACTATAGTTGGACTGAACCGCGTCATCGTTTCGGTATTTGAAAATATTAGGGCCGCATTCCGAATATCGGTGTGATTTTAATGGGATTGGGATCGTGGATCAAGGTTAATGTTGGGATGGTGGGCGCCATAGCTCGTTTCCTTGACGCTCGATTGGGGCATACGAATCCGCCTATCGGCTGATTTGTGCATAGCGATCTGTCGGTTATCACGATGATCGATTAGTCTTGATGCCAGGCCGTAGTCGTCAGCGGTGGCGAATGCGCGCGAAAGTGAGCATTAAGGGGCGGCCAGCGTTGCATCAATGCCCGGTCACAGCCGGGGCAGCGCCGCCAGCGCGGACGTTCAATCTATCAGCTGAGGGCGGTCTGGTAGTTGGTTGATCCAGTTGCGATTACACTTTGTAGGTTTTGAATACAATCCAATTCAGGCAAGTAGGCATAGATTGAGATAATCCCGCAAAAATCGTGATCTAAAAATCCTGCGCTTAGCGTATCGAACCGGCTATGTTTTTTTCTTTTCGCAGCGTTTAAGGGCATCATTTATCAGCCGACGAATAGCTTCCGACCGCGTAGGAATCCGATTACCATAACGGTAATCCTCAATCCGCTCCAACAATTCCTCATCCAGCGTAAGCAAGATTTGTGGCTTTTTCGTGGGCATAGGATTTCTTTAGCGATTAATCAAACAAAACACAAGAACATGTATTGACGAACTAAGTTATATATTAACACAAAGTTATGTAAAAAAATCTTAACATAACCCGAATCGCAGCAAATGCTAACAGAATCTAACATTTATTCAGCGCTTGAAGGCACCCATGGTCGTGAGGCTGTGGGCGGTTCGTTGCGCGCCGGGGAAATCCTTCAGGCGCTTTTCTTTTGAAAGGCGGCAAATTAGGGACGCAACAATTACATATTTATATGCGCTCCGATTCCTGAGACCCATGGCGCATGCCCAGACAATCACGCATCGATGCTCCCGGCGCAGTCATCATGTCATCATGACCATGGTCTCTTAATCGCGGAAGTGGGGCATATCGTCAACAGCCGTCAGCCAATCGGTTGAAAGGGGTAAAAAGATCGCCGGCGAACATAAATTCGTCCTGATGTCAGATTGAATATTTAAAACTTGAGTACGTCCCTCGAATACTCCCCAGCCCTGAGGCGGGACAGAGAGCAGTCCTATCGCGCTGCGAACGTCTCGATCGAGACGGCGTTCGCCGGGTTGGGTTGCCGGCTTTTTCGCCGGAACGAAGACGTTCTTGGTGCTCGCGGCCTTTTTCACGTCGCCTCGTTTGAAGCGGATGCCGTAGGTGTCGTTGGTGAGCCAGCGCGGCAGAAGGTTGCCGTAGAACGGGCTGCCTATCACTCCACTGTCGCCGCCGGGCAGGATCGTCTCTCCACGAATCGAGCCGGGCTTCGTCCCGAGCTCGCCGACGTAGCGCCGATTCGGGCCCGAGCCGAACCGAAAGTCCTCACTACAATTCGCGTAGGCCGAATGACTCGATGCATCGACGACACCAAAGCCCCCGTCGGTGGCCACCCCGTCT
>JASFTA010000104.1:0-5889 GCA_050114115.1 Desulfobacterales bacterium
TTTGAGATAGCTTCTAGTGTTGTGTCCTACAAATAAGTTATCAAACGATTGTCACTCCGGCGCAGGCCGGAGTCCAGATGAAAGCCGCCTGGATTCTGGCTTGCGCCAGAATGACGTAATGGGAATACGGGTCTAGCGCCAACAAAATTTATACCCTCATTTCGGGGACATGACACTAGCACGTCCCTGATCAGCTCCGATTCCAACCCGCCATCTTTTTTGGGAAACCAGAAGGATAGCGTGATTCGGTGTATTTTTGTTTAATGTTTTATAGCTGTTAAGCACCGAAGACCCCTTGGCGGGGGGAGGCCGCGTTACCTAAGCATCGCCACGGCGCGCCTTCCGGGTGTTGTGACATCGACGCCGCGATCCTGGGGGGCTGGTTTCAGCTGCGCGCGCGGTCCCGGAGAACGCCAGGTTGATGATCCAGCACGCGGCTTTGGGGGTCGCGGTCCAGATCGTCGAGCGCGAAATTCAGGGCGGCCTCCAGCAGGGAGGATTTGTTGCCGACCGGAGCGCCGGCAAGCTTGAGTTCGTAGAATTTGCGCTCGAAGCGCTCCAGGACATCGATGGACAGGTAGAATCCGGCCTTTTTTTTGGGGACGGCGGTTGCCGGCGGGGCACCGCCCGTGGCCGATTGGATCGGATCGAGCGGGGACGGTTCGAAAAAATCAGGTCGGTTTTTAGGGTCGCGCGCCATTGGTAATCCTCTCGACGAGTCGGGCGTAATCAGATGCGCCGGCGGCCGTCCGGCGGTATTCGAAAATGCTCTGGCCCTTCGACGGCGCTTCCGACAGCCGCACGTTATAACGGATCGGATCGCAGATCTGCTTGCGGAAGAGCTTTTGCAATTTATGGTGGATCACACCGCTTTGACGGGTGCGTCGGTCATACATGGTGGGCAGGACGTATTTCAATTCAAGCGCCTCGTTGTGACGCTGGGCCGACATCAGATAGCCAAAAAACGTCTTCAACCCCTCCAGCGCCGGCCCTTGCAGCGCCACCGGACAAAGCACTTCCGTGGCGGCCATCAGGATGTTGACACTGAGCACATCCCATCCCGGGGCACAATCGAAGATGAGATAGTCCAGGGCGCCATCCCGTGGGACAAGGGTCTGGGCCAGGATGCTTTGACGCCGATCACGGGGCTGCTCGCCCAGCCAGTGCTTGAGTTCCACCAGACCGATACCGCCCCCTAAAAGCCAGAGGTTCGGCCGTGCCAGGGCGATTGTGTCGCGCCGGTCCACCGGCTGGCCATGGTCATCCTTGCCGGTGATAAACGCGTAGAGACCATGAGGGGGGGTGATGCCCAGGAATTTAGCGGTTTGTCCCTGGGTATCGCAGTCCACCAGCAAGACGCGGTGTCCGCGCATGGCCAGGCCGTGGGCCAGATTGACCGCGGTGGTGGTTTTGCCAACTCCGCCTTTGGCCATGGCGACGGCAATTTTGCGCATCGAATTAATATCCTTTCATTGTCGCGGCCGGTCCGCCAGAAAGCCGTGCACGCCTGTGCTCCAAGCAACAGGAATCGACGATGGCGGGCCACTGACAGAATATTTCAACCTTTCTTCTATTATGCTATTCTTCTCGAATTAACAAGCTTAAAATCAACCGAACGTTCCTAAAAGATGTTTGCATTTACATCACGGCATCATTGAATCCGAGAACCCTCAACGAGTCTCCTCGCTTTTGGAAGAGCTTCATTTTTGGTATAGCAACCCAACGCCGAATGATTCGGGCGCACCAAAGGGTGCCGTATGCCAGGCGCCAACGACACGGGGTGCTGAGGGAGGCCTGCTTTGACGAACGTACGCGAAACCCATCACCGAACACATTATGACGATGCCCGCGATATGGGGGCGCTGACCGAGGCCAGTGTGGATCTGGTGGTGACCTCGCCCCCCTATCCCATGATCAAGATGTGGGATGCGCATTTTGTCGGGCTGGATCCCACCATTGCCGGCCATCTTCAGCATGGGCGTCCCCATGAGATGTTTGTCCGCATGCACGCCCTTCTCGAACCGGTCTGGGACGAGGTCTATCGTGTGCTGCGTCCGGGAGGTTTCGCCTGCATCAACATCGGGGATGCCGTGCGCAGCTTCGATGGGACCTTCGGACTGTATGCCAACCATGCACGTCTCCTGGATTACCTGCAGCGTATCGGATTTACCTGCCTGCCCGCGATCATCTGGCGCAAACCCAGCAACGCCCCCACCAAATTCATGGGCTCGGGCATGCTGCCGGCGGGCGCCTACGTGACCCTCGAGCACGAATATATTCTGATCGTACGCAAGGGGGGCAAACGCCGATTCACGCCACCGGAACAGCAACGTCGCCGGGAAAGCGCCATCTTCTGGGAAGAGCGCAACATCTTTTTTTCCGACGTCTGGACGGATATTCGCGGCACGGGGCAGTCCCTCCGCCGGGAAGGGGCACGCCGCCGCTCGGCGGCCTTTCCCCTGGAACTCGCCCTGCGCCTGATTCTGATGTACGCCATCAAGGGGGATACGGTGCTGGATCCTTTCTGGGGGACCGGCACCACGACCCTGGCCGCCGCGGCCGCCGCCCGCAACAGCATTGGCTATGAGATCGCACCAGGCCTGGGAAGACTCGAAGATCGACTGGACGACGCCACTCTGGATACCCTGCAAGGTTTGCTGCGCCAGCGCTTCGACCGGCATGCCGAGTTCGTGCGGTCCTGGACGACCCAGAAGGGTCCGCTCAAATATTGCAACCGGCACTATGACATCGCGGTCATGACGCGGCAGGAACAGGACCTCTTCATCGACGTGCCCTGCCAACTGAGAGCAGCCTCACCCGATGAAATGACAGTCATCTACGACGATACGTCGCTTGCCTGGGTGCAAGCCGACAGGGGCAGCCGCTTGCGCCGCCGAGTGGCTGCCAGGCCGTCCACCGACGCAGCGCCTGCAAAAACCAAGGGGCAGTTGAAACTCTTTTAGCCCCCTGTTGTTGAATGACCCGGATGCGTTCCGTCCCCCCGCCGAAAGGTTACCCCCCGGGATCCATTTTCACCGTACGCTATTGTCGTCTTGCCGCCGCCAAACCCTCATAAGTCCGGGGCGCCGACACTTCGCACGCGGCGCTTGTCATCGCTGATCGTCTCCCGGAGAACCGCTCAAAAAAGCCTAACATTTTTCTAACGATGTGCTAATAAAAGGGCCGCCGGTTTGAGCCGGGGCAGGTTTCCGAACCAGTCCTGTTTAAAATCCGACAGGATCCGCCCGGAACGTTTCCCGGGATGACCCCATACGCTGCCGAGGGTTGGATGGAACTTTATATTGTTGCGGTTGCGGTTCTTTTCGCCATCGCCATTATGGATCTGATGGTGGGCGTCAGCAACGACGCCGTCAATTTTCTGAACTCATCGGTGGGCTCCCGGGTGGCCCCCCGGCATGTCATTATGATCGTGGCCAGCCTGGGGATTCTGGCGGGGGTCACCTTTTCAAGCGGCATGATGGAAGTGGCCCGCAAGGGTATCTTCCATCCGCGCCTCTTCATGATGCCCGAACTGATCACCATCTTTCTGGCCGTCATGCTGACCGACGTGGTCCTGCTCGATCTTTACAATACCTTCGGTTTTCCCACCTCGACCACCGTTTCGATCGTCTTCGAGCTGCTGGGGGCGGCGATTGCCGTGTCCCTTTTCAAAATCTTCCAGGGCGGCCAGGGCATCATGGAACTGGCCCACTATATCAACACCGGCAAGGCCCTGGCGATCATCTCCGGCATCCTGCTTTCGGTCGGCGTCGCCTTTGTCTGCGGTGCCCTGGCCCAGTACGTCACCCGGGTGCTGTTCACCTTCAATTATGAAAAGCGGTTGAAACGCTACGGTGGTTTGTGGGGGGGGCTGGCGCTCTCGATGATCGTCTATTTCATCCTGATCAAGGGATCCAAGGGGGCCTCCTTCATGGGACCGGCAACCGTCGCCTGGATCAAGACCCACACCTGGTCGATCATCGCTGTTTGTTTTCTCGGATTCGCCCTTTTTTTCCAGGCCCTGATGATCCTGACGCGCATCAACATTCTCAAACCGATCGTGCTGGTGGGGACCTTTGCACTGGCCATGGCGTTCGCGGCCAATGACCTGGTCAACTTTATCGGGGTGCCCCTGGCGGGCTTTCACGCCCTGATGCTGGCCAAGGCCAGTGCCGCGCCGCTGACCGCCTCCATGGATGCCCTCCAAAAGGCGGTTCAAACCCCGACGCTCTTCCTGCTGATCGCCGGGGGCATCATGGTGGCGACCCTGTGGGTGTCGCGCAAGGCCCGCACCGTCACCAAGACGGAAGTAAGTCTAGGGCGCCAGGAAGAGGGGCTGGAGCGGTTCGATTCATCCCAGATATCGCGCATCATCGTGCGGATGTTCAGCCGGATTAACGAAACCGGCCGCAGGATCGCGCCCGCGCCGGTCACCCAGTGGCTGGACCGGCGTTTCGACACCCAGGACTATGAGCCCGCGGCCGGCTACGACGGCCGCATACCGGATTTCGACCTGCTGCGCGCCAGCGTCAACCTGATGGTGGCCAGTGCCCTGGTGTCCTGGGCCACCAGCATGAAACTGCCATTGTCCACCACCTACGTGACCTTTATGGTGGCCATGGGCACCTCGCTGGCCGACCGGGCCTGGGGCCTGGAAAGCGCCGTCTACCGCGTTACGGGTGTCCTGATGGTCATCGGCGGTTGGTTTTTTACCGCCCTGATGGCCTTTACGGTCGCGCTGACCTTCGCCTTTGTGATCACGTTTCTCAAAGGGCCGGGGGTTTTTCTCCTCCTGCTGCTGGCCGGCTATGTGATCTTCCGCAACTTCAAGATCCACGGCCGCCGCGAAAAAGCGGCCCAGGAACTGGAGCTTTTGGATCTCAAACGGGTGTCCGACGCCGATTTCGCCGTGCGGACCTGTTTTGAGCACAGCGGGCGCTTCCTGGCGGTGGTCAACCGCTATCTCTCGGATTGTTTCGAAGGGATCCTGACCGACAACCGCAAACCGCTCAAGCAGCTGCGCCGGGAAACGAGCAAGGTCCAGGCCTGGTCGAACATCATCGTGGCCAACATTTTCAAAACCATGCGCCTGCTGCAGCACGAGGACGTCGAGGGGGCCGACAAATACGCCCATGTCATCTCGGCCCTGCAGGAAATCACCGAAAGCCTGCGCGACGTGATCCTGCGCTGCCACGTGCATATCTCCAACCAGCATTCCGGCCTCCTGCCGGCCCAGAAAAAGGAACTCCAGCGCGTGCGCAAATGTGTGGAAGCCCTGCTGGCCGACACGGCCCGTATCCTTCTGGATCGCGAGCGCTTCAACTACGGGGAGGTGGCGGCCCCCTACGTGGAGCTCAAAAACCTGCTCGAGGATTTCGACGGCAGCCAGATCGATCGCATCCGCTCGGGGGTATCCAAGACCCGCCTGAGCATCCTCTACTACGGGATCAACAACGCCTGCCTCAAGATCAGCGAGCAGGCCCTGCACCTCGTGACCCTTTTCGATGAAACCCTGCCCAAGGAGGCCCGGGGCGCCCTCCGGCCACCGACGCGGAGAGCTGACGCGCAGCCGTCGTGACCAATGGCACCCTGCCGATTCTCAGGCTGGTTTGGAGATGATCGGCCTCGTCTTCAATTGGATCGGTTGTGGATCTAAGGTGTCGGGTGCCGGGTTTCAGGTTTCAGAAGAACTTTCCGGCTGAATCATAATTCGGGGTCGCAATCGGAATCGGGATCGGTATCGACATATCCCCATCGCAAAAGGGGAAGCGGCGGTTAGCAAAAAACATAACCGCCGGCGCCTAAAGGGCTTTTAATCACTGATCAAGGTTTGACCCCCTTATTACACCGCCACCTTCGCCAGTCACATGGCGGCGTATGATCATATGA
>JASFTA010000105.1:0-5888 GCA_050114115.1 Desulfobacterales bacterium
AATCACCGGAATATACCGATGTGCTCGAACTGGACCTCTCCACGGTGGAGCCCTGCGTGTCCGGCCCGGCCCGGCCCCAGGACCGCATCGTCCTGTCCGCGCTCAAGGGCAAGTTTGCCGACATCCTGGGCTGCACCTACGATCGCGACGAGGAAATGGCCCGCATCTCCCAGTTCCACGACGAGTCCGGCACCAAGACCTCGCGTCTGCCCCGCTGCCGGCCGGTGTCGGACGGCGCCTGCCGCCTGGAGCTGAACGGCGCGCCCATCGAGTTGAACAACGGCAGCGTGGTGATCGCCGCGATCACCTCCTGCACCAACACCTCCAACCCCTCCGTGCTGCTGGGGGCCGGGCTTCTGGCCAAGAAGGCGGTCGAACGCGGGCTCAAGGTGCCGGCCTTTGTCAAGACCTCGCTGGCGCCGGGCTCCAAGGTCGTGATCCAGTACCTGGAGGATGCCGGGATGATGCCCTACCTCGAGGCGCTCGGTTTCCACCTGGCCGGCTTCGGCTGCACCACCTGCATCGGCAACAGCGGCCCGCTCAACCCGGTGATCGAGCAGTGCATCGTGGAAAACGATCTCAACGTGGCCGCGGTGCTTTCCGGCAACCGCAACTTCGAGGCCCGCATCCACCAGAACATCAAGTCCAATTTCCTGGCCTCGCCCATGCTGGTGGTGGCTTTTGCCCTGGCCGGGCACATTGACATCGACATGACCTACGAACCGGTGGGGCTGGACCCCAATGGTCGACCGGTCTACCTGGAAGACATCTGGCCCACCAACGAGGACATCGCCGAACTGGTGACCAAACATGTCAAAAAGGAGTTTTTTGCCCTGGAGTATGGGCGGATCTTCGACGGCGATGAATTTTGGCGCGATTTACCCGAGGTCAAGTCGGTGACCTACGCCTGGGACGAAAAATCGACCTATATCAAGAACCCGCCCTATTTCGAGGGCTTCCAGCCCGATCCCCCGCCGGTGGCCGACGTGGATGGCGCGCGGGCGCTCGTCCTTCTGGGCGACACGGTGACCACCGATCATATCTCGCCGGCCGGCGCGATCCCCGAGGCCTATCCGGCCGGTCAGTATCTGGTCGCCCAGGACGTGGCCCCGGCGGCCTTCAATTCCTACGGCTCGCGGCGCGGCAACCACGAGGTCATGATGCGCGGGACCTTCGGCAACATCCGCATCAAGAATCTCCTCGTGGACGGCAAGGAGGGCAGTTATACGCTCAAGTTCCCGGAGGGCGACGAGCGCTATATCTACGAGGCCGCCATGGCCTACCAGCAGGAAAAAACCCCGCTGGTGGTGCTGGCCGGCAAGGAATACGGGGCCGGCTCCTCGCGCGACTGGGCCGCCAAGGGCTCCAACCTGCTGGGCGTGCGGGCCGTGATCACCGAATCTTTCGAGCGTATCCACCGCAGCAACCTGGTGGGGATGGGGGTCTTGCCGCTCGTCTTCCAGGAGGGTGAAGGCATCGACAGTCTCGGTCTCAAGGGCGATGAAACCTTCACCATCCATGGGATCACGGACATCACGCCCCGGGCGCAACTGACGGTTACGGCCGCAAAGCCCGACGGTCAGAGCGTTTCTTTCCAGGTCCTGGCCCGCCTGGATACCGAGGTCGAGGTGGACTATTTCACCCATGGCGGGATTCTGCCCTTTGTCCTGCGCAAACTCATGGCGAGCTGATCCGGGGCCGGGTTGGTTTTGCTTGACAGAATCGCGGAGACTCATTAAAGGGGCCTGCTGAAATTAGAACCTGGCTCAAAAATAATCTAAGGGCCCCTGGCGGTGTTGTGAACCGGCTCAAAATGCTCACATACTACGTGTATGCTCCGCTTTCTCGCCGATTCACGCCTTGCCAGAAACCCTAATCTTAATTTTGGGATCAGGTTCTGGAAGCCGGACAATACCACAGCGTCGTGAAGGGAACCGTTGCATGGCCAAGAAGAAACTGAAAGCACATCACGTCGATCGCGACTGGTGCAAAGGCTGCGGCATTTGCGTTCATTTCTGTCCCAAGGACGTCCTGGCACTCGATGAAATGGACAAGGTCTTCGCCGCCCGGCCGGCGGATTGTATCGCCTGCAAGCTTTGCGAGATCCGCTGTCCGGATCTATCGATTGAAATCGAAACGGAATAGGCGCCATTATGACCAACCAGATCAAATTCGTTCAGGGCAACGAGGCCTGTGTCGAGGGGGCGGTCTACGCCGGGCTGGAATTCTTCGCCGGCTATCCGATCACGCCCTCCTCGGAAATTGCCGAACTGCTGGCCCGACGTCTGCCGGCCGTGGGCGGCAAGTTTATCCAGATGGAAGACGAGATCGCCTCCATCGCCGCCATCATCGGCGGGTCCCTGACCGGCCACAAGTCGATGACGGCCACGTCCGGGCCGGGTTTTTCGCTGATGCAGGAAGGCCTGGGCTACGCCATCATGGCCGAGATTCCCTGCGTGATCGTGGATGTGCAGCGCGGCGGGCCGTCCACCGGCATTCCCACCCACGGCAGCCAGGGGGACGTGATGCAGGCCCGCTGGGGCACCCACGGTGATCACGCCATCATTGCGCTGACGGCCTCCAATCACCAGGACGTCTTCCAGATGACGGTGGAGGCCTTCAACCTGGCCGAAACCTACCGCACGCCGGTCATTCTGCTCTTCGACGACGTGGTGGGCCACATGCGCGAGAAACTGGTGGTTCCCGAACCGGGGGAACTGCCCCTGGTGGAGCGGCTGCGCACCTCGGTCAAGGGCGGGGTCGACTATCACCCCTACCTGCCGCGCGAGGACGGGCGCCTGCCCATGAGCGACTTCGGCAGTGTGCACCGCTACAATGTCACCGGGCTCTATCACGACATGTGGGGCTTTCCCTCGGCCGATCCCGCCGTGGTGCACGGCCTGATCCGGCATCTGGTGGACAAGATCGAGAACCGCGCCAACCTGCTGGCCCGCTACAAGGAGTACTATCTCGACGATGCCGACATCATCATGGTCTCCTACGGGTCGGCGGCCCGCTCGGCCCTGCACCTGGTCAAAAGCCGACGCACGCGCGGCGAGCGGCTGGGCCTCCTGGAACTCCAGACCCTGTGGCCCTTCCCCAAGGAAGTCGTGCGCGCCAAGTGTGCCGACGCGGAAGCCGTCGTGGTGGTGGAGATGAACATGGGCCAGGTCATGCATGAGATCAAAAAAGTGGTGGACGATCCCGGGCGGGTCTTTCTGGCCAACCGCATCGACGGGGTGTTCATTACCCCCGAGGATATCCTCAGCATCCTGCGGCTGATCCAGGGGAAGGGAGTTTGACATGGCGAACAAGGACTATATCCGGCAGCGCTTTTTTCCGCACATGTGGTGCCCGGGCTGTGGCCACGGCACGGTGCTGAACAGCCTCCTGCGGGCGGTGGAGCAGCTGGGTCTGAGCAAGAACGAAATCGTGATGGTCTCGGGAATCGGCTGTTCCTCGCGCATCTCCGGCTATGTGGATTTTCACACCCTGCACACTCTCCACGGGCGGGCCCTGGCCTTCGCCACCGGTGTCAAGCTCTCCAAGCCCGAATTGAACGTGATCGTGCCCATGGGCGACGGCGATGCGCTGGCCATCGGCGGCAACCACTTCATCCATGCCGCCCGGCGCAATATCGGCATGACGGCGATCGTCATGAACAACCGGATCTACGGTATGACCGGCGGTCAGTATTCGCCGCTTTCGGGGGTCGGGATCAACGCCACCACGGCCCCCTACCTGAGCATCGATCGCGATTTCGACGTGGTCGAGATGGCCCTGGCGGCCGGGGCCACCTTCGTGGCCCGCAGCACCACCTTTCACGCCCAGCAGGCCACGGACCTGATCAAACAGGCCATCCTGCACGATGGCTTCAGCGTGGTCGAAATCCTTTCCCAGTGTCCGACCCATTTCGGCCGCAAGAACAAACAGGGGGCCGCCGCCGACATGATGGAACGCTACAAGGAGATTACCGTGCCGGTCGGATCCAAGAAGAAGCAGGAAAATCCGGAGTTGATCGAGCGGGGTATCTTCATCCAGAAGGACGCGCCGGAATACTGCCGCGAATACGAAAAAATCATGCAACAGGCCATGAAAGGTTAGCCGTCATGCAACGCGTTAGGATGGTTTTCTCCGGATCCGGCGGCCAGGGTGTCATCACGGCCGCCATTATCTTCGCCGAGGCCGCCGTCATCCACGAGGGCCTCGAGGCCACCCAATCCCAGGCCTACGGCGCCGCTGCCCGCGGCGGTGCGACCCGCACGGACATCATCATAGCTGAAGAAGAAATCAACTATCCCAAGGTCATTCAGCCCAATGTGCTGGTCTGCCTGACCCAGGATGCCTATACCAGCTACGCCACGATCATCCGGCCGGGCGGGCTGCTGCTGACCGATGCGCGTTTCGTCCAAACGGCCCGCAAGGTGGATGCCCGCCAGGTGGAATTGCCCATGTACCAACAGGTCATGGAGACCATCGGCAAGCCGATCGTCTTCAATATCTGCATGCTGGGGGCCGTGGTGGCCCTGACCGAACTGGTCCGGCCGGAATCGATCATGAAGGTTCTGGAGCAGCGGATTCCCGCGGGTTTCGTGGAGATGAACCGCCAGGCCCTGGAACTGGGGATCGAGTTGGCCGAGCCCTTCAAGAACTGATGGTCTCGTAGAAAGCCCGATAGCGGCGTTACGCTTCAACCCTCGTCATTGCGGCGTACCGGCGTACGCCTCACTCCTCGGGCTTCGCAAGCCTTGCTCTCACACTTTCTACGAGACCATCCTAATTGACGCTGATCTTTATGACGGCGGCGGGAGGCAAGCGGTTGTGACACCCGCCGGCATCTATCTGCACATCCCTTTCTGCGCGCGCAAGTGCGGCTACTGCGATTTCTACTCGGTGACCGACACCGGGCGGCAGGAGGCCTTCCAGACGGCGCTGACGGCGGAGATTCGGCAGCGCGCGCGCCCTGATTGGGTCGTGGACAGCATCTACTTCGGCGGGGGCACCCCCACGCTGCTGGCCCCCGCGTTCTACCTGCGCCTGCTGGAAACCCTCTACCAGACCTTCCGCATCCAGGACGGTGCCGAAATCACCCTGGAAGCCAATCCCGGCACGGTCGATCGCGACCGTCTGGCCGCCTATCATGCCAGCGGGATCAACCGCCTCAACCTGGGCGTCCAATCCTTCGACGATGCGCGCCTCCGGTTCCTGGGGCGCGCGCATACCGCCGCCCAGGCCCGGGCCGCCGTGGCCATGGCGCGCCGGGCCGGGTTCCACAACCTGGGGCTGGATCTGATCTATGGTCTGCCGGGTCAGACCGTCGAGGCCTGGCGGGGCGATCTGAACCAGGCCCTGGCCGAAGGCCCCGAACATCTCTCCTGCTACGCCCTGACCTACGCGCCCGGGACCCCCCTGATGCGCGACCGCCGGCGCGGGGGGCACGTGCCGGCAGGCGAAGATCAAATCGCCGCCCTGTTCGACGCGACTTCGCGGGTTCTGTGCGCCATTGGGTTCGAGCACTACGAAATCGCCAATTACGCCGACGGCCCCCGGCGGCGTTCGCGCCACAACACCAAGTACTGGACCCGGGCGCCCTATCTGGGGTTCGGTCCGGCGGCCCACTCGTTTGCTGCACCGCGGCGCAGCTGGAACGTGGCCGATCTGGAGACCTACATCGAGCGGCTCCACCAGGGGCGGCTGGCCGAGGAGGGCCGCGAAGAACTCGCTGAAGCCCAGGAGATGATCGAGACGGTTTTCCTGGGGCTGCGTATGGCCGCGGGCATCGATCTGGCGGCTTTCGCCGAGCGTTTCGGCAGACTGCTGGAAGAGCGTGCGGCGGCGGCGATCGAGCCTCTGGTGGCGGCGGGCTATCTGCGCCTGACACCGGAGCG
>JASFTA010000106.1:0-5852 GCA_050114115.1 Desulfobacterales bacterium
GTGTTCCAGCCGGTGGGCGATCGCCATGAACTTGGAAGATAGAAAGGTGTGAACGATGGCCAGAAAGAAGATTAGGGTGGCCACGACGTTGAAGGGTTGGGCCTGGGCGCGGGCGACCAGCCGCCCGGGGATGCTTTCGATGGCGCCGTCGTTGTAACTTTGCAGTTCGCGCGGAAAATCGATTTCCTGGCCATCCGCGGGGGCGGCCGCCAGGGCAGGGCTCGCCAGTACCAGAAACATAATGGCGACCGCCGCCGTCAGCATCCATCGGCCCGATTGAAACATGATGTCTCCTTTCTAATTCCTACACGTCGCCTAACCCGAACATTTCATGAAATGGACGGCACCCATCCATTCCATGATCACTGAACACGACCATACTGCCGCAGCGATACGCCCGAGTCCCCTGCCTAATTGGCGTCCATCGCGATGGTTTTAATCACACTTATAACCGTCAAACAAGTCGACCGCATTTTCGTGTGCGTCCTCTGCATTACGCGGGTGTGTGGCCTGACTGTTTTCTACTGTTCGTTCATTAAGGCGGCGGCGCCATGGTGTCGCGGAATGCTGCCTGAGCGGCGCGACCCGCAATACACCCCGCCCTCAACAACTATTGAGTGCCGTCCCGAAATGGCAAATTTTGGTTACGACCAGTTTTTTGGCCACCCGATCGGCGTAGCCCGGCGGCGAGTTCAAGCCGGTGCCGATGGCCGTGGCCCCCATGTTGACCTGGTGTAATTCTTCGACATTGCGCTTAAGGGCCGCCATGCCGCTTTCGATCATCTCGCCGTAGGCGCTAAACTCCTGGCCCAGGGTCATGGGCACGGCATCCTGGTTCTCGGTGCGGCCCATCTTGAGCATGTCCGCAAACGCATCGCCCTTGGCCATCAGTGCTTTTTTGAGTTCCAGCATGGCGCGCAGCAGGTCCTTGAGCGAAAGGATCACCGCCAGCTTGATGGATGTCGGATAGGCGTCGCTGGTGGACTGGGAGCAGTTCACATGATCATTGAGGTGCAAATGCTCGTACGGGCCCTTTTCATAACCCATGATCTCCAGAACGCGGTTGGCGATGACCTCATTGGCGTTCATGTTGGTGGAGGTGCCGGCCCCGCCCTGGAACATGTCCAGCACAAACTGGTCGTGGAGCTTGCCTTCCAGAATCTCGTCGCAGGCCGCGCTGATGGCCTTCATCTTGTCTTCGTCAAGAACGCCTAGTTCGGCGTTGGCCTGGGCGGCGGCCTTCTTGACATAGGCCAGGGCCTCGATCACGTGGGCGGCCTCCCGGATGAATCTTTAAAACTTTTCTCTATTCATGGTTGCGGTTCCTTTAAGCTTTTCGGTTTAACCAACATGGGCAAGGATGCTTTCGATCCGTTCCGCCCGCATGGCGGCGGGTTCCCGTCAGTTGACTCAAATGATCACGGGCGCCAGTATAAATCCCAGCATCACCGCCAGGGCTATCGTGGTCAGTCCTGGAATCAGAAAGGGGTGATCGAAGACGTATTTGCCGATCCGGGTCGAGCCAGTGTCGTCGAATTCGACGGCTGCCAGAAGCGTGGGGTAGGTCGGCAAGACAAAAAGCGAACCCACCGCCGCAAACGAGGCGATGGCCGAGACCGGGCTGACGCCCAAGGCCAGCGCGGCCGGCATCAGGGCCTTGGTCGTCGCCGCCTGGGAATAGAGCAACATGGCCGCAAAGAAGAGCACGACCGCCAGCAGCCAGGGTTTGGTTTCGAGCACCGAACCGGCGAACATGTTGATTTCTTCGAGGTGGGCGGCAACAAAGGTCGTCCCCAGCCAGGCCACGCCCAGCACGCAGATGCAGGCGCTCATGCCGGATTTGAAAGTGGGGGCATTCAAGACGTCGTTGGTGTTGATTTTACAGACCATGGCGATCAGGGACGCCACCGCCAGCATGATGGTCATGATGGCGTAATCGCGCGGCAGCACAGGGTTCTTGATCAGTTCCACGTTTTTACTGATTGCCGAAGCATAGCCCACCACGAAGATCAGGCCCAGCAGGAAAATCAGGACCGAGGTCCTGGCGCCGGGTTTGAGTTTCTGCTCCTGGGCTTCGGACGCTTTTTTGACCAGCCCCTGGGCCAGGCGCTCCTGGTAGACGGGGTCGTCCTTCAGCTCTTGGCCCAGGAAATTGGTCACCATCGCCCCCAACATGCAGGCCGTGAATGTGGTCGGGATACAGATCATCAGGAGTTGAAGGTAACTCACACCGATCTTCTCCAGTTCGCTTGCAAAAAAGATAACGGCCGCCGAGATAGGAGAGGCCGTGATCGCGATCTGGGAGGCCACCGTGGCGATGGCCAGGGGGCGCGAGGGCCTAACCCCCTGCTCCTTGGCCACTTCGGCGATGACCGGCAGGGTCGAAAAGGCGGTCAACCCGGTGCCGGCGAAGATGGTCATGGTGTAGGTCACCACCGGCGCCAGGAAAGTGATGTATTTCGGGTTGCGCCGCAGGATTCGCTCGGCCAGCTGAACCATGTAGTCCAGCCCGCCGGCCACCTGCATGGCGGCAATCGCGGAAATCACCGACATGATGATCAGAATGACGTCGATGGGGATGCCGCCGGGTTTGAGGCCGAAGACCAGTGCCAGCACCAGGACACCGAATCCGCCGGCAAAGCCGATGCCGATGCTCCCCAGGCGCGCGCCCAGCCAGATAAAGCCTAAAACCACGATCAGTTCGATGATCCACATGGTTGTGTTCCTTTCAACGGATCGACATGGTGTTCAAAAACGGCCCTTGCGAAGGGTGCCCGCGAGGGTTCAGGGAATACGGTATTGACCGGCGATGGCCTCGCTGTGGGCGGTCAGGTTTTGGGTGTTGGGATCGATGAACACCGAGGACCAGGTGAATTTGAAACTGCCCTGCACGTCTTTCAGTCGGCCGGTACCGCCGACCACCTCGGCGACGACCTGGATGTTCTCCTCCATCAAACGCCCCCGCAGGACAATGAAGGCCTGCGCGCCTTCCAGGCTGCGCCAGACGCAACGCCCTTCGCTGCCGGTGCGATCATCCCAGATGCCGGCGCATTCCGACCAGAAGTCAGAGACCCCGCCCAGGTTGTTCTTGAGATTGACATGGCCCTGCAGCCGGAAGGTGAAGACGTCGCGGCCCGGCAGGAAGTCCTGCATTTGACGCTGGCCGCTGACGATCCAGGTGCCCGTAAAGGTACCCTCCTCCGCAGCCGGGGTCTGAGAAGCCGAAAGCAGCAGCATGACGCTGACGGCGGCGATGGAAAGCGGATATCGAAAGCACCCCCCAAATCTTTTCAATCGCATGATCGTTCTCCTTAAAGGCGATTTGTTAGAGATGAATTCAGTTGATCGCTGGTAGAAGCGCCAATGGGGATATCGGCCTCGAATCCCTGAATGCGGACAGGAACGCCCTCGAAAGGGCAATCCCCCTGCCCGGCGCCCGCCCGGTGTTAACCGCGGTCCGGATCCTGCAGCGCTTCCCTAAGCGCAACCGCAAGATTTTCGCGCACAATGGGTTTGTACAGGAATTTACGAATGCCGAGACGACGCGCTTGGCTCTCGTTGATGCGCTCACTGAAACCCGTGGTCAAAATAACGGGAAGACCAGGACGCACGGCCAACACCCGGTGGGCCAGTTCCTCGCCGGTCATTCCGGGCATGGTCATGTCCGTCAGGACAACTTGAAAATTCTGCGGATTGGCTTCAAAAACCGCCAGCGCCTCGAGACTATCGGTAAAGGCACTCACGCGGTAACCCATCCTAGAGAGCGTGACCCGAAGCAGATCGACGATCTGGGGTTCATCGTCCACCACCAGGATGGATTCCGAACCACCCATAGCATCTCCGGGCAACGGCGACGGATTGGTTTCCGATTTAGGTCGGTCGGCCGCCGGTAGAAAAATCCGAAAGCGGGAGCCTTGACCGGGCTGGCTCTCCACCTGGATTTCACCGCCATAGCTTTTGACGATGCCATGCACCACGGCCAGCCCCATGCCGGTGCCCTTACCTTTGACCTTGGTCGTGAAATAGGGGTCGAAAATACGGTCTAAGACCGACGGTGACATGCCCTTGCCGCTGTCCTGAACCACCAGTTGAACCGCCTTGGCGACACCGTCCATACCGTCGATAACCACCTCGCCCGCCTCCAGATCGATATCGTCGAGCAGGATCGCCAATCGGCCGCCCTCGCCTTCCATGGCATGGGCCGCGTTGGTGGCCAGATTCATGACGACCTGATGCATCTGGGTGGGATCGGCCACAATCGGTGTGTTCGAACGAATATCCTCCGCGATGGCGATGGTGGTCGGCAGGGATGCGCGCAGCAGCTTGACGGTTTCGTGAATTATGCTGCGCAATCGCATGGGGCGGGGCGCCACCTCCGCCTGACGACTAAACGTCAGGATCTGGGCGGTCAGATCTTTGGCCCGATGAGCGGCCGTGAGGACTTCGCGAAGATACTTGACGATCTGTTCATTGGCGCGCCCGACTTCCAGGGTGATTTCCGTATAACCGATGATGGCCGCTAATATGTTGTTGAAGTCGTGGGCAATCCCGCCCGCCAGGGTACCGATGGCCTCCATTTTCTGGGCCTGCCGCAACTGGACTTCCAGATTGAGTTTTTCCTTCTGGATGCGGGTTAATTCCGTAACGTCCATGGCGATTTGAAGCTGCACCAGGCGCCCGTCCGTCCAGCGGATTGCACGATCAAAATTGAGATGTTGCCGCCCGCTGACGGGGCTTTGGTCCTCCCACACCTTCAAGCCGGTCGGATGTCCATCGGCGTCCACCAGTTGGGAAACAGGGCAGGTCTCGCAGACGCCCTGGCGGTCCTTGAAGACGCGCCAGCATTTCTCCCCGGTGCGATCGCCGCCGTAGTTCTCCTGCATGTGGCGGTTCATGAGCAGAATTTCGTGGGTTTCCATATCGGCCACGAAAATATCAGCATCGATGCTGTCAACAACCGTCAGGAGAATTTCATGTGAGTTTTTGAGTTCGGCTTCGGCCCGCTGGCGGTCTGTGATTTCACGCGTCAGTATAACGTTGGTGTTCTGGAGTTCGGTGTGCTTCTCCTGCAAAGAAAGCTGAATGCGCTGCTGTTCATCCAGGGCATTTTTGAGACCGCGCACCAGGACGGCCAGCGAGAGGGTGGCCACCATGTCCAGCAGAAGAAAATTGGCCCCGATGACCCACCATTTGGTCACCATGTTCGGAGGCATAAATTCAAGGGCGTGGATATCGAGGGCGATCAAGACGCCGAAACCGAAAACGGTCAGGCCATTGAGCACAAGGCATATGAGCGCCGTTTGCATGCCAAATAGCAAACCCGCCATTACCGGAAAGACGAATAACCAGATCGGACCGGCTGCGAAGGGACCCAATTGAATGAGCAGGGCAACACCCAGAGCATAGATGAATAAGAGCAGGACGGCTGCTTTGGCCTTGAAGCCGATGCGCCGGAAGCAGGCGGCCACAAGAAACCACGCATAGCCGAGCGTATTGAAAATGGCCAGCCACCAGATCTGCTCTTTGAGCGAAAGGTAGACACTGGGCAGGTAGGCCACGCCCCCCAGGCCGGCGACGGAAAGATAGATGACACCGAGAATGCGTTCGCGCCAGTATTGCAGGCTGAGGGGCTGGGCCTCCATGGGATGGATGGCGTTGCGATAAAGACGCTTTAAATGACGATGAATCGTTTGCACATGGCCTCTCAGGGCGAATGGTGCTGTGATGATCAGCCCCGCAGGCCCTTGATAACCGGCTCATGGAGGCCGACGGATCAATCTCGCGATCAGGGTCGGTTGCCATTACCTCAGCGGGTCAGGCGCTATCCATATACACCTGAACCCGCCACAATT
>JASFTA010000107.1:0-5843 GCA_050114115.1 Desulfobacterales bacterium
CCCCAGGATCGCTACGCACAGAGCCCCGTGAATAAGGACTTCTGCGTTGGCGGCTAACATCGGTGCAATCTGCCCCCCTCGAAAGTTAAGATAGATGCAAAAACCCCACAACAGGCTGCTGAAAAGGTTGTAAATCGATAAAAGGTGCAAATCGAGAAGGGCGAAGATAAAGATAAACGCCATATGGAAAAAACCGGCCATGAGGAAAGCGTAATTGCTGAAGACGAAAAACCTGTACTGTCTGGCTGGCACATAATCGGGGAGTTGATGAAATTTCCGGAAAAGTGATTTGAATAATGAAGGCATCAGGCCGACTCCTGAGTCGGTGCGCATGGGTTTTACTTTTGACACCGGGCCCACAACCGTTCAAGATCCGACGCCATGGAATCCTTTGTATGGATGCATTGGAAGGGGCCGGTTGGTCGCCGTCGGCCATCAGCGCGGACGGCGTTCAGTTTGCCAGGGCCTCTTTGACGGCGCAACCTATTTTTTCCAATGTAATGGGCTTCCGGATATACGGGCCCGCACCAAGCTCCTGGGCGGCCTTGACCTCACCGGTTTCAGCAAACCCGCTGACCAGGAGCGCTTTTTGGTGGGGGTGCATCTTGATGATCCGGGTATAGGTCTCGCGGCCGTTGATACCGGGGTCCATAATCATATCGAGCAGGACTAAATCGACCGAACGGGTTTTTAAAAATTCGACGGCCTCCTCTCCGCTGGATGCGGTTTCGGTCTTATAGCCGAGGGTATCCAGCATCTTCGAGGTGATTTCTCGCTGGCTGGGGACATCATCAACCACCAGAATGGATTCGCCCTCTCCCTGGTAGTCCATGATGCGCATGGACAATGGGCGGCGCGAGAGGGGCTCCCGGGTGATCGGAAGGTACAACTTGAATGTCGTCGCTTGCGCGTCCGTGGCAACATCGATGTAACCCTTGTGATCTTGCACGACATTCCATACCACGGCCAGGCCCAGACCGGTACCGCTGCGTCCCATGATTTTCTTGGTGTAGAAGGGCTCAAATATTCTTTTGAGATCATCGCTGGATATGCCCGGACCGTCGTCGGATACGGACAAAACGGCATATTCACCAACGTTAACATGGTCGTACCCCGACAGCGGTTGGTCCACATAGACGTTGCGGGTCGATATGCGAACATGGCCAAGGCCCTCAATCGCTTCCGCGGCGTTGGATACCAGATTCATCAATACCTTGCCGATATGCACCTGGGATCCGCTGATGTTGAGCAACTCCTCGTCGAGGTCGGTTTGAATCGACACGGCCGGATAAAACTTTTGCAGTTTGGCAAATTCCGGAGAAGCCAAGTATTCACGGACAATGTCGTTTAAGTGCAGCGATTGTTTGGTGGTGGCTACGCCCCGGGCGATGGTCAGGAGGTCCTGAACGATGGCCGCCGCCCGATGCCCGGATTCCTTGATGGTTTCAATGGGTTTTCTGAGATTGCTGTCTTGGGGTAAATCCAGTAGGAGGAGATCCGGATAGCTGACGATGCCCGCCAGGACGTTATTCAAATCGTGGGCCACACCACCGGCCAATAACCCCAGGGCTTTCATCTTTTCGGATCGGGCGAGCATCTCTTCGCTCACCCGCAGCGCCTTTTCAGCCTGTTGGCGTTCCTTGATTTCCTGCGCCATTTCCCGGTTGGCGATCACCAGCGCGGCCGTGCGTTCTTTGACTTGCACTTCCAGTTGATCGCGATGCTTGCTTAGTTCTTCCTGCGCGTGTTTACGCTTCAAAAGCTCGATCTGCAAATTCTCGGCCATCAGGTTGAAAGATTGGGACAACTCACCGATCTCATCCTGCGAGCCCACATCGATGCGGTAATCCAGATTGCCCTGGGAGATTTCGTTCGTACCGCTCACCAGCTTATTGATCGGGTCGGTCAGCAGTTTCGAGAGGGCCATCGCGATAAAGACGGCCAGGCCGATCAAAAGACAGGAAAGCATAAGAATGTGCTGCAGCCTTTCAGCCAATTGTTGCTGCATACGCTGCAATGAGATTTCGATCGCGACAAGATAGGTAACTTTTCCCAATATGGTGATGGGGTTGATAAATTCTAAAATCCACTGCTCGTCTTTAAGCGTTTTTCTAAATCGTATTTGTTTGTGCTTAAAGATATCCGCATGGAAGGCGTTCATCGAGACGGGGTTGATGGCACGCTTGTCGGTACTGATCCAAATTTTACCCTGTACGTCGAAAATCGTAATCGTTCGAATATCGCTGCCTTCCAACAAGGCCAGGGCATTGTCCAATACCGTGATGTAATCCATTTCCAGAATATGGGTGATGGCCATTTGGGTGAAGGTTTCCGTTACGACCGTCCCATACTTTTGAATTTCCGTTTGCATGATGCGGCTATCGCGAAAATAGGACAAGAGGGTCGAAATAATAATGATGACGACGACCAGAAGCGAAAACGCCAGAATGAGCTTGGAGCGGATATTGAAGCGGTATGATCGCATAATTGTCTTTCGCCGTGAACGCCTCAATGCCGATAGAAGCAATGCAAGCCCATTTTAGTTAGGTGGCGTTAATTGGTGCATTAGGCTTCGGACTTCACGAATGTTGTCATAATCCCGGTCCGTTCCTTTAATAAAACCTTTCGTTCCCAGATCACGGAAAATTTTTTCGGCATCCGGATAACGACTGATTTTCAACAACGCCTTTTGAATGCGCTCGAACTGTTCATCCGGCAGATCCTTACTGGCGATCCAAGGGCCGCGGTAAATTGGGGCCGATTGCCAAAGGACTTTAATCTGCTTGATATCGATATCGACTTTTTCTTGGGCCGTGCTGGAAATCGCGCCGGCATCGACATGTTGGTTATAAACGGCTAAAAGGGAGTTGGCGTGTCGGGTCACATGCCTGACCTCCGCAAAATCGCTTGAATTTATACCCGCTTTCCTCAAGGCCACCATCGGAAAGAGGAAGCCCGAAGTGGATTTGGGATCATTGAATACAAAGCTTTTGCCTTTGAGGTCTTCAAGTGAATGGATGTCGGCTTCCGCCCTGGTGATAATCATGCTGAAATAGGATTCGCGCCTATTTTGACCATACGTGCGCGCAATCAATTTAACACCATAGCGCTCCCGGGCGTCGACATAGGCAAAGGCACCGACAAAGCCGATATCGGCCTGGCGGGTGCCTACCTTTTTAATGACGTCATCATAGGTTTTGCTTCCCGTCCATTTAAAGCTAAACCCGGTCTCTTGCTCCAGCGCTTCGATAAGCTTCCCGTAGGCGTGTTCATTGCCCAACGATGAGCGATGGGGGATGATGGCCAGTTTGAGCATTGTGTTTGGTGTTTGGGCTTGCCCTTCATGCGTGCATAAAAGCGTTAGCATGAAGGCCAAGCCCGTCATGGCCAGAATGATACGGCCTTTCGTAAGACGTTTAGCGCGCATCAGACCTCCTCCGGATGTCCTTGGGTTAATCGCCCTGTGTTGAGCGCTCATATGAGCGTTTTCCACCTGTGGCCATGACCACCGTCCGGTTTGAAGTTAAAGAAGGGGATTGATTGTCATCATCGAAGAGCGATCAATGGTTGCATCAGGAAGTATAACCGATTTGACCGGATGCACACAAGGATTCGATCAGAAGCGTGCATATGCGGTGCTATGGCATGTGGTATCCACGACACATACATGGTGATAGACCTTGCCCTCGAGCGCGATCTGATGTCGGGAAACCGTTTATAGCGGATAGACGGCGCGCGTCCTTAGAAGCGGTTTCAAAACCTCATCTAACGCCCGATTGCGGCGTTGCCGCCTTCTTCAAAATGCTCACATATCATTAAATATGCTGCGCTTTTTCATAAGGCGGCGCCTTGCCCTCGAACGCGATCTAAGGTTTTGAAACCGCTTCTAGTCATTTTGTGCGCTAAAATGGTCCTCGGTTGTGGAAAGGTCGAATGGGCTGGTGGCATTTTCAGGTTGTCGGGGTGTCGGCGTTAGACAACAGACCGCTGCGATCGGATGCTAAACGGACCTGTCGTTCAAGGCGCGGCCGTAGTCGATGGGGCGGATCCCGGCGCGTGATGGCGCGGTTGCGCCTAACGCATGAACCGATGCCAATCCGTGCTGTTGAACCATTTATTATAAATCTTCTCGAAACGACCATCGGCCTTCATCTGGGCCAAGAAATCATTGAGAAATTTTAGGAAATCCGGATCGTTTTTTCGAATCGCCCAGGCGATCGGTTCATTTGTAAAGGGCTCATCCAGGAAGATCAGCTGATCCGAGGGATTCATGGTATAAAAAACAGCGTTAAACGGAAAATCATAGACAAACGCATCGGCCCTGCCTTCGAGTACCCGCGTGGCGCCCTCGATTTCGGTATCGGCGGTTTCATAGGTGGCTTGGGGAATCAGGCGCTGCACGGCCTCCTCACCGGTGGTGCCGGGTTTGGATACCACCACAAATTTGGCATCATTGAGGTCCTTGTAGGATTTGACGGTCGCCTTGTGCTTGCCATTGAGCAAAACGGTCTGCCCCACGGTCATGAAGGGCTCCGCAAAATCGACCTGCTGCTGACGGGCCTCGGTGACGGACATCCCACCGAAAATGATGTCGAAACGGCCCAATTTAAGCGCGGGGATGATGCTGGGCCATAGGGTGTCGACAAACACTGGTCTGACCCCCAAGGCTTTGGCCATCTCGATTCCCATATCGATATCAAACCCCATCAGACTGAGTTGACGGCCCTTGCGCCGAAACCCCCCGTGCCGGATTTCCTTCTGCCGCAGGCCGCTGCGTTTGTCGATCATCTCAAAAGGCATATAGCCGACTTCCAAACCGATGCGCAGTTCACCGCGTTGCAGAATCCCTTCCAGGGTCGAGTCTTTTGATAATTCCACATCTGCGGCCCGGGCCGGCCCGCCACCTGAGACCAGCCATAGCCCGGCCAGCATGAGGACCATGATTGTTTTATAGCAGACGGTCTTCAACATGTCCGTATCTCCCTTATGGTTTTGTCGCCGACACCTGCGAACGACAGTTCATCACGCGGTTACACGGAATCTGATCCTGTATTCGCCTCGGGGGCTTCGATCTCTTCCTCCAGGGGATCGATGGTGATATTGAACCAGCCGTAGAGCATGGAAACAAGCGGCGTGAGCCAACAGAAGAAGTTGAACGGTAAATAGGCGATGGTGGGTACCCCCAGGGTGGCGGCCTGATAGGCGCCGCCCGAGTTCCACGGCACGAGGTTGGCCGTTACCGTCGCGCTGTCCTCGATGGCCCGTGAGAGGTTCTTGGGGTGCAGGCCCTTGTCGGTATAGGATTGGGCGTACATCTTGCCGGTCATCACGATGGACATGTATTGGTCGCACAGGATCAGGTTCGACCCGATGGCGGTCAGGATGGTGGCCGTCACCAAAGATCCGCTGGTTTGCGCCTTTTTAAGAATGACGCTCACCACGACCCGCAACTGGTTGGTCTTTTCCATAATCCCGCCGAACATCATGGCGCAGATCACCAGAGACACCGTGTACATCATGGATTCCAGACCACCTTTGGTTAACAGATTGTCGACCGCTTCAACACCGCTGTTGCTGGCATAGCCCCCATAAGCCGCCGACAG
Organism: Desulfobacterales bacterium; assembly: GCA_050114115.1. GTDB lineage: Bacteria > Desulfobacterota > Desulfobacteria > Desulfobacterales > UBA5852 > JABZFP01. Next base: position 5,604 of record JASFTA010000107.1, read on the forward strand.
CAGGCTGCCGAAAGTGTTCCCCTGAAAAATGACCCCCAGGATACCCGCCGTGAAAATGCCGATCACAATACCGGGGACGGCCGGGATTTTTCGGAACGCCAGCGCCATGACAATCACGGGAGGTATCAGCAAAAGCAGATTGACGCTGAATTGCGCGTCGATGCCGGACAGGATTTGATTGACTTTTTCTAAGTTTACCTGCCCACCGCCATAAAAAAAGCCCAGCACGAACTCGATTAC
>JASFTA010000108.1:0-5816 GCA_050114115.1 Desulfobacterales bacterium
GTGCCTCGACCGCACCTATAATGGGCTTGACAGGTATTAACCATTAGGCGATATTGCCACTTTCGATCGATAAACGCCATTTCCCACCATAATTCATAAGGAGGAGGTCCAATGCGCTTGATTCTTTTGGGAGGTCCCGGAGCGGGTAAAGGTACCCAGGCCAATTTCATCAAGGAAAAATACGGCATTCCCCAGATTTCCACCGGCGACATGCTGCGCGCGGCCGTCAAGGCCGGCACGGCCCTGGGCATGGAGGCCAAGGGCTACATGGACTCCGGCGGCCTGGTCCCGGACGAGGTGATTATCGGGCTGGTCAAGGAGCGCATCCAGGAACCGGATTGCGAAAAGGGCTTTCTGTTCGACGGTTTTCCGCGCACCATTCCCCAGGCCGACGCCATGAAGGAAGCCGGCGTGCCCATTGAGGCCGTGGTGGACATCGACGTGCCCGACGATGAGATCATCAAGCGCATGAGCGGCCGCCGGGCCCATCTGGCCAGCGGGCGCACCTACCACATCATCTACAATCCCCCCAAGGAAGAGGGCAAGGATGACCTCACCGGCGAGCCTCTGGTGCAGCGCGACGACGACAAGGAAGAAACCGTCAAGAAACGCCTGGACGTCTACCATGATCAGACCGAACCGCTGATCGACTATTACAAGAAGTGGGAAGCCACGGGCGAAGCCGCGGCCCCCAAATACTGCCACATCAACGGTGTGGGCAGCCTGGAAGACATTACCAAGCAGATTTTTACGGCGTTGGACAACGTATAGTTACGCTGACACCTGTTAATTATGTTGAGAACCCTGTCGGGCTTGCCCGACGGGGTTCTCTTGTTTGGGAAGTCTGTAAGGATTTTTCCAAGAAGCGTTGGGGTGATTTATAGGGTCCAAGGGTCCAAGGGGCCAAGGATTAGAGGGCTCAAGTGAAAACCCAGAACCCAGAACCCCGAACCTCAGAACCCCGAACCCTTTGAAAGGTTCCCCGTTCAGGGTTCCCGGTTCCAAGTTAATCGGATGGAATCGATTTTAGCCCCGAACCCAGAACCTCAGAACCCGGAACCTCATATTCCTGAAACCTGAAACCCGAAACCTGTTAAAAGGTTCCCCGTTCTATGTTCTGGGTTCCAGGTTGACCGGATGGGGCCGATTTTAACCCAGAACCCAGAACCTCAGAACCCCGACCCTCTGAACCTATCTCTGGGAAGATCGTATAGTGTTAGAAGCGGTTTCAAAACCTTAGATCACGTCCGAAGGCAAGACGCCGCCTGATGAAAAAGAGCAGCATATTCAATGATATGTGATCATTTTGAAGAAGGCGGCAACGCCGCAATCGGGCGTTAGATGAGGTTTTGAAACCGCTTCTAGGCAAATGAACAGCCGGCTTGAAGGGCAGGGCGGTTATACTTCCAACTTCCGTCGCACGAATTCGAGGGCGGCCTCGCGCGTTTTGAGGCTGCCGGCCAGGCGCTCCTCTTCGATTCGGGCCAGCAATTCCCCGATGGCGGGGCCGGGGGCCAGGTTGAAATCACGCATAAGGTCATGTCCGCTGACCAGCGGTGCGGCAGCCTTGGCCGTTTGGTAACTACCGTCGTGATATTCGATCAAACCCACGACAAAATCCTTGAAGCCATCGTCTTCTTCAGGCGCAACCTTCCGTTTGCCGCGCCGATCGCCCAGGGCATGCAGCAGGATATCCACACTCCACGGATAGCTGTCCCGGAAAAAGCGGTGAATGGCCTTGGGGCCGGCCGCCTGGCGCCGGTGGGCCGCGAAAAGATCGAGGGGGCGAAGGTGCAGCCGGATGATGGTTTCGGCCTGCTGGGCTTCCTGGCGTGATAGCCGCAGCCGTTGGGAAATATTGGCCGCCAATTGGGTGCTTCGGTCGGCATGGCCCAGGAAACGAACGCGCCCGTCCGGCGCGACGCGGCGGGATGGTGGTTTGCCGATGTCGTGCAGGAGCATGGCGTACTTCAGGACGGCGGCCGTCGGTGTCGCCTCGGTGTAGCGGTTGGCCAACGCAGAGCTTAGCGCACCCCCCTGATGGACAAGGGCCTCCAGGGCGGCGTAGGCCCGCAGGGTGTGTTCGAAGACGTCGAAATCGTGATGCTCGTTTTGGCGGCAGCCGATCATGGCCTGCATCTCCGGAAAGAGCGCCGTCAGCAGACCGTCGGCGGCCATCATTTCGATCAGACGCGTCGAGTCGGGGGCGCCCAGCAGCTGCAGCAGCTCGACCCGAAGGCGCTCGCCGGCCGGGCGGCGAATCAGGGAGGCTCTCTGTTGGACGGCCTTGCGCGTGTCGTCCTCGACGTCGAAATCCAAGGCTGCGGCCATGCGGTAAGCCCTTAAGAGACGCAGGGGATCGTTTTCAAAGGCTTGCGGCGCGACCATGCGGATACACCGGGCGGCCAGGTCCTCGCGTCCGCTCAAGGGGTCCACGAGGGCCAGTGCCCCCAGGTCCCAGGCCATGGCGTTCACCGTAAAATCGCGGGCCGCGAGGTCGTCTTCGATGCGATCGTTTTTAAGCGGGGAGACATCGATCAGCATTTCGCGGGAGGCCACGCGGTAAACGGTCTGCCCCGGTTTGCCCATGGCGACCACCCGGGTGGCGGTGCGAGCGGCGATCGTGCGGGCGTATCCGGCGGGATCGCCGGCCACGGCAATGTCCAGGTCCACCGGTGGACGGCCCAGGAGCAGATCGCGCACCGATCCGCCAACCAGATAAGCGCGCGGCCCGTCGGGCAGATTCTTCAGGGCCGGTATGGAAAATCGATTGTCGATGTGGGGCTCCCGCGGCCAGGATGGGGGCAAGCCGGTAATATTCGGTTATTATTATGCTTCTGGACGCCTAACGTCAATTATCTTCGTGAATAAGGCGCAGAGGTAATGAAATCAAGCAAAAAGCGCGCGTAGCGCCTGAAAAACCTTGACAGGCTGCGAGGGATGCCTTAATTTCGCAACTAACACAAGGCACGGGGCCCGCCTTTTTGAAGTCTTCAAAACGATTTCTTCAAACAATCTTAAACAATCTGTTCCTCCAACTCAATCAACGAAGGATCCTACGCTAAACACCGGGATACAATAGCGTCTTCTTAAAAAAACTGAATCCGTTCACGTTACAGCGCCTGCAGTATTTTAATCTGGTATCTGCTTTCATTGGTCCGTGTTTTCTCCCGGGGGTTGGCCTGCGGGGCGATAAACGCGATGTGTATCGTTGCGAGCAATCAGGGATAGGGGCATTGCCCTCAATACAAACCTCATGGAGTGATATTTGAATGAATATCAGTGAACTAAAAGAGATGAAAATCAGTGAGCTGACCCAGATGGCGAAGAAATTCAAAATCGAAGGGGCAGCCGGTATGCGCAAGCAGGAGCTTATTTTTGCCCTGCTGCAGGCCCATATCGAGCAGAACGGTTCGATCTATGGCGTGGGCACGCTTGAAATCCTGCCGGATGGGTTCGGATTTTTACGCTCGCCGAGTTACAACTATCTCCCCGGGCCGGATGACATCTATGTTTCGCCTTCCCAGATTCGCCGCTTCAACCTGCGCACGGGGGACACGGTTTCCGGTCAGATCCGTCAGCCCAAGGAATCGGAGCGCTATTTCGCCCTGCTCAAGGTGGAGGCCGTCAACTACGAGGATCCCGAGGTCGCGCGCGAAAAGATTCTGTTCGACAACCTGACCCCCCTTTACCCGGAACGCAAGGTCAGCCTTGAAATCAAGGCCGACAACTATTCCACCCGCATCATGGACCTGATGACGCCCATCGGTTTCGGCCAGCGCGGGCTGATCGTCTCGCCCCCGCGCACCGGCAAGACCATGCTGCTCCAGAATATCGCCAACAGCATCATTGCCAGCCACAAAAAGGTGGTGCCGTTCGTTCTGCTGATCGACGAGCGCCCCGAAGAAGTCACGGACATGCAGCGCTCGGTCGATGCCGAAGTGATCAGCTCGACCTTCGACGAACCGGCCGAGCGCCATGTGCAGGTGGCCGAGATGGTGATCGAAAAGGCCAAACGCCTGGTGGAGCACAAAAAAGACGTGGTCATCCTGCTGGACAGCATCACCCGTCTGGCCCGGGCCTACAACTCGGTGGTGCCCCCCAGCGGTAAAATTCTTTCGGGCGGCGTGGATTCCAATGCCCTGCAGCGCCCCAAACGCTTTTTCGGCGCCGCGCGCAACATCGAAGAAGGCGGCAGCCTGACCATCATCGCCACGGCCCTGATCGATACCGGCAGCCGCATGGACGAAGTTATTTTCGAGGAGTTCAAGGGGACCGGCAACATGGAACTGGTGCTTGATCGCCGTCTGGCCGACAAGCGTGTCTTCCCGGCCATCGACATCAAAAAGTCCGGCACCCGCAAGGAAGAGCTGCTGATGGATGGGGACATCCTCAACCGCGTCTGGATCCTGCGCAAACTGTTGGCCTCGCTCAACCCGGTGGACAGCATGGAATTTTTACTTGAAAAAATTGGTGGAACAGTCGATAATGCCGACTTTCTGCAATCGATGAACACTTAAAAATATTTTTTAGGAGGTGGGGGAAGTATCATGAAAAAGGATATTCATCCTAAATATGGAAAAACCAAAATATCCTGCCACTGCGGGGCGGTAATCGAAACCGGATCGACCCGCAAGGACATCACGGTGGAAATCTGTTCCCAATGTCATCCTTTCTTTACCGGCAAGCAGAAACTGGTGGATACCGCCGGCCGGATCGAACGGTTCCGCAAAAAATACGAGAAGTTCCAGAAAGCCCAGGCCTAGCCGCGCGGCGGCAATATCCCTGTATTCTTAAGGCGAAGGACAAACCGGCCATACCCGATGCCCCTTTTTACCACCGCGGTAAAGAGGGGTCCTTTGTTGGGAGCCGCCGGCTTCAAGGGCCGGACCCCGCGGGCGTTTCGGGGCTGGGGACCAATGCGGTTTAAGGGAATCTTATGTTAGACACACTCAACGGTGTCGAAAAGCGTTTTCTGGAAGTCGAAAAGCTGCTCAGCGACCCGGAAACGGTCAAAGACCGCGGCGCTTTCGAGAAATTGAGCCGCGAGCATGCCGACCTGAGCCCGATCGTGGAGGCTTACCGTACCTACCGGCAGATCCAGGCCCAGTTGCAAGACAGCCAGGAGCTGCTGCGCGACGGGGACTCCGAGATCAAGGAGTTGGCCCGGGAGGAAATCGCCGGATTGACCGAGCAGCATGAAGCCCTGACCCTTGAGCTCAAAAAAATGCTGGTTCCCAAGGATCCCAGCGACGACAAGAATGTGATCGTCGAGATCCGGGCCGGCACCGGGGGCGACGAGGCCGCCCTCTTTGCGGCCGACCTGTTTCGCATGTACGGGCGCTATGCCGAGGCCCAGCGCTGGCGAGTGGAAATCATGAGCCAGCACGATACCGGCGGGGGGGGATTCAAGGAAGTCATCGCCATGATTCAGGGGCAGGGCGCTTACAGCCGTTTGAAATACGAAAGCGGCACCCATCGTGTGCAGCGGGTGCCCACCACCGAAACCCAGGGGCGCATCCACACCTCCGCGGTCACGGTGGCCGTCTTGCCGGAGGCCGAAGAGGTGGATGTGGCCATCGATCCCGGTGAGCTCAAAATCGATGTCTATCGCTCCACCGGTCCCGGCGGGCAGAGCGTCAACACCACGGATTCGGCGGTACGGATCACCCATCTGCCCAGCGGGCTGGTGGTGACCTGCCAGGATGAAAAATCCCAGATCAAGAACAAAGCCAAAGCCCTGAAAGTGCTACGCGCCCGCCTTCTGGATCAAATGGTCCAGGAGCAGAATGCCAAGCGCTCGGCCGAGCGCAAAA
>JASFTA010000109.1:0-5776 GCA_050114115.1 Desulfobacterales bacterium
CTGGCGCGGCAACAACAACATCGCCGATTCGATCTTCTCCCAGATGGAGGCCGAACCCGACCCGATCCCCTCCTGGATCGTGGTCTGCGCCGGCACCGGCGGCACCTCGGCCACCATCGGCCGCTATATCCGCTACCGTCAGTACGACACCCAGCTCTGCGTGGCCGATCCCGAAAACTCGGTGTTCTACGACTACTTCAACTCCGGCGACTGCACGGTCACCAGCAGCAAGGCCTCCAACGTCGAGGGCATCGGGCGCCCCCGGGTGGAGCCCTCCTTTGTACCCCAGGTGATCGACCGCATGATCCGCGTGCCCGACGCCGCCACCTACGCCACGATCCACTTCCTCGAAAAACTCCTGAACCGCAAACCCGGCGGATCCACCGGCACCAACGTCTACGCCGCTTTCCAAATCATGGCCGAACTGAACGCCCAGGGCCACAAAGGCAGCGTGGTCTCGATGCTCTGCGATCCTGGGGATCGCTATCTGGATACTTATTACAATCATGAGTGGTTGGTTGAGAAAAAATTCGACTTAAAGCCTTATCAGAATCAATTAGAAGTATTTTACGAAAAAGGTAGCTTTACCTGATACACACAATTGGTTAGTGGTAAGGAGGGTAAATAAAAGGCTGGTATTCTTACAATTTGGAATTTAAGTTGAATAGTTAAGGGCGTCCCTGTCCCACTGCCATCCTCCGGCTTTCACATCTTTCTGGGGATAAGTTAGGGACGTTCCTCAGATCTAAATATTCGGCCGTTTATGAAAGAACCGAGGGTCGCATCTAAACAATAAGAGCTGATTATTATACAGGATTGTTAGCAATTAAGATCGCAACCCTATTTACTATTATGGATAAAGACATAACATCAGTTTTGAGAAAACCCAAGGGTAGTAATGTCGCAACCAGCAAACAGTTGGTGGTGCTGGCCGCGCAGTGCGTGCGGCAGGAAATTCTGGTGGCGAACACCAAATAGGTAAGGAGTAGTGCATGAATTGGATCGCGGTCCCATTAATCATTTCAAGTCTCTTGATTGGCTGCACAGCCGGTGAAGTTATGATGAAGCCTGGGTCAACAAGCATACAAGTGGGCAATAATCCACCGGGAGAAGACTTTATTCAAATAGGGCCAATTACAGCGAGACATGGCGGTGGGTGCGGTATTTACGGATCTCAAGGAGATTACGAAGGCGCAATGAATATCCTCCGAAATAAGGCTCACGAACGCGGTGCCGACTATGTCCAAATCATCAGACAACAGGGCGAGCACATGACGGGCTTATGCCTTGACCGAGCTTACGTTATTGATGGTTTTGCGTATAAGGCAAAATAGTTGGTTGGTGGTTTAATAGGGACGCCCTAAACAAATAAAATTGACACAACTTAGAGAATATATGTGGGCAGGACTATACTTTTACCAACTAATGTGCGGTCAGGAGGGTGGCCAGCACCCTGCTATTTCTAATCTTTGGGTATCAACACAATATCGAAAAGGGCCTTCGAAATTCCTTCTTTGGGGTAGTGCTGGGTCACCAGGGGCTTGAAGCCTTCGGCCGTTACCCGCAAATGGATATGCGGCGGACGGAAGCCGTACTCGGCAGGACGGTGGCTTTCAAAGCGATAGGCTCCGGAATGATCTGAAATCACCGTTGCCCGGTGCTGATCGTCGTAATCGCCTTCCGGGTTGGTGAGCCAAAACTCGATGGTTGCTTTTGGGATGGGGGTGCAGTCCCGGGCGGATTTGACCGTTCCGGTCATGACATAGCCTTTCCCCACGGATGATCGCAGGGGCGCATCGGGTTCGTAGAACGGCCCCTTCATATCGGGGTGGGTCGGCGGGCACTGATAATCCGCCGCGGCCTGCAGGGGTAGGCCGCCCACCAGCCAAATGCCGAAGAGCAACAGGAACCAAAAATTATAGAATCGCATCTCAAACCTCCCTGCTCCCATCGTGTTTCACTTGATCGCTGCCGCACAAAAGGCGGTCTGCATTAACCATAACAAGTATTTTCCGAATTCAAAGCAACGATGGGTGGGAACCGCAGGGAAAACTCGCACGCAAACCCTTCATTCCATCCGATGCTTGAAGAGCCAGGCGGCCGCAGCCAGGGTTGCCAGCGCAATGAGGGCGATGGGACCGACATTGGCCAGGACATCGGCCGCGGGCATGGCCTTGAGAAAAACACTCCGCACGACGATCAGAAACCAGCGTAGCGGGTTGACCACGGTGAAGGTATGCAGCCAGTGGGGCATGTTCTCGATCGGGGTGGCGAAACCCGACAGGATCACGGCCGGCGGCATGAAAACGAAGGCCCCCAGGATGGCTTGCTGCTGGGTCATCGACAGGCTGCTGATGAAAAGATCGATGCCGACCATCGCCAACATCCAGCTCTATCTCAAGGACGAGTCCACCCACCCCACCGGAAGCCTCAAGCACCGCCTGGCCCTCGAATTGAACGGCCACTACATGGACCAGTTCGCCTATGCCGAGCAGGTCACGGACTGGCGCGGCAACAACAACATCGCCGATTCGATCTTCTCCCAGATGGCGGCCGAGCCCTATCCGATCCCCACCTGGATCGTGGTCTTCGCCGCCTTCCAGATCATGGCCGAACTTAACGACAAGGGTCACAAAGGCAGCGTGGTCTCGATGCTCTGCGATCCCGGGGATCGGTATTTGGATACCTACTTTAATCAAGGCTGGTTGGAAGCAAAGGGGTTTGACCTGAAGTCTTTTTGGGATTGGTACATTGTTTTCGTTTAGGTCTCTTTTTCGTAAGGCCACTCCTTCCTGAATCAATTGATTCATACTTTCGCAAGTGTTACCCCATTTCTTCAATTTCCTTGTGTCATGATCTGGCGATTAGGACACTAAAACAATTCAGGAGCCCCACCGGCGCCACGGGTTAATCGGCCAATTGCACCAAACCGCGAATCCGGACGACCTTGCGCGCACCGAGGCGTCAGCCGCCTGCGGACAAGTGGCCGGCCCCGCCGGCATTGGTTTCCTTATTCGATGGGGATGGGAAAATGGTTGTCGTTAGCACTCATAACCGGCAACACCCGAGGATGGTGAAACTGTGATCCCAGGAGACATCCGAAGTCTTGTTTCGGGGAAAACCGGAAACGGCAGTTCTGAAAGCCATGAGTCCTACCTTGTCCCTACTCTGGGCCTTTAACCCAAATATTTCATGCAAATTTTCGACACCATACATTTTATGAAAATATATTGATGATATAAGCGCTATTGTCGGTGTGATTTTCCGGTGGCCGTTTGTACCCGGCAACGATTTCGGGGAACGCAGAAATAATTCACCCTGCGGGCGCGTGAAATATCCGGGCTGATGCGGTAACCGGACCGTCTGCGAAACCAGCCCCCTCCGAATCGGGGTGGTGTCCGGAGGACGAATGAATGCTGTGCGGTGCCTTCTGTCAGGCCCGAAAGGGCGGACAAAAGCCTTGAGCGATGACGTTGGCACCGGGCTTGCATTCTTTCTCAGCGACAACGTCGTGTCCAGACCGCGCGTAAAGAGACGGTGTTCGGCGGAAGACATTGATTCTGAAGATCGTCCGCGCCGTGGTCGATGTGCAGGCGATGTCCGCGGATTGGAAATCGCTGGCGCTCAGAGGACAGCCCTTGAACTTCGCGTGGCCAGAGAAGATCCTGGGCAGGTCATCGGCAAACAGGGGCGGAACGCCAAGGCCATCCGCACTATCCTCAACACCGCCTTTACGCAGGACCGATGTTGATCGGTGATGGAAATCATCCACAAGGAAAGGGAGGGCAGGAGATGAAACGCAATAGCTTGTGGCAAGGCCTGACGGTAATTTTCGTGTTGCTCGCCATAGTTGCATTGATCGGTTGTTCAGCAACCGAACAGACCTTTACCGGCACCATGGAGAAGACGGAAACGGGATTATTCCTCAAGACCAGCGAAGGGTCCAACACCTTCCGCGTCGAGTACAAACCCGACCTGGTTGCCCTGGAGGGCAAGTCCGTAAAATTGACGGGCAGCCTGATGGATCGCGAGGCCGGCAAGACCATCCGCGTGGTGAGTTTCGAGGTATTGGAATAGGCGATCACGTCCCCCGGAATCAAAATTTCGAGCGCCAGATGATTTCCAATGCCTTGCGCAACCGATGGGGAGGACCGCGATGCCGGCTAAGCGACCTTTCGGCGATGTCCCCAAGGTTAATCGGCCGGAAAAAAAGCCGCCCTCCTAAATGTCGCAAATCTAATTTAGACAGGGGGGCGGCAAGGGGATGCCCGTGATTTTAGGCGCCCCCCCCCTGGCCACTTATTCATTCATGGCTAATGATTAACGGCTCGGTCGCCATCCTCCAGGGCCAGATCGATTTCTTCAATCAACACGCCTTTGGATTTTCTCACCATCGCCCGGAGGGCCTCGACCGCCTGTTCACCGCCTAGTCGCCCGAGCGCCCAGGCCGCCATGGCCTGCACGCGCTCGTCTTCGTCGGTTTTCAAAGCCTGAACGAGATCGGCCGTGTAGCGGCGGTCGCGGGTGTTGCCCATGGCCCGGGCCACGTTCATTTTCCAGGTATAGTGAGGACGTCTATGTTATTATGCGTTCCGCAGGGGAGTCGTATAAGTGGCCTTCCCCTTCAAACACGACCATCCTCCGGCTTTCACATCTTTCTGTGCCCCCCTGTCTGTGTGGTCACCGATATTATGGCCTGCGCGCCGACGTAAGTTCACGAGTTGGCCGAGGCTCCAACAAATTGTTCCAGCCTCGATGCGTCATCTTGTGACCATGAGGCGGTTGATACCCATCATCACCATGGCTGTATTCCTCCGCGTATAATGTATATTATGATTCGGGATGATAAATTGGATTAAGCCTATGATGAGGCCGTGAGGCCGAAACGATATTGCAGGATATTATCTTATGCGCTCCAATATGACCACGCGCAGCTGCTTAGGCCATATCAAGCGCATCCTGAACGGCCTGGCACTGATCATCGTCATCATCACGGGGTGCACGGCCCATGAAGTTTCCCCGCGGAGCGATCCAGGCGAAGCGCCCCGCAAGGTGTTTCAGGTCGTCAAACACGGCTGGCACGTGGGGATTGTGGTCGACCAGGATGAAATGGCATCCCGGGTTCCGCTCTTGGGCGAGAATTTTTCCCTTGCCGAGCACCTTGAGATCGGCTGGGGAGATGCGCGTTTCTACCAGGCAGCTGAGCCCTCGGCCGGCCTTGCCCTGCGGGCGGCCCTTTGGCCCACGGCCAGCGTCATGCACATCGTGGGCTTTTCCGGGGACCCGGCGAACTATTTTGCGACCAGCGAGGTCGTCAACATATGCGTCAGCCGATCCGAATATAGGCAAATGCTGGATTTCATCCTGGACAGTTTCGAGCGCAATCCGGATGGGAAAGTCATTCCGCTGGGGCCAGGCCTATACGGCAATAGCCGTTTTTACCGGGCCAAAGGTTCTTTTCACCTCTTCAACACCTGCAACACCTGGACGGCACGGGCTCTCGCCGCCGCCGGCTTGCCGGTTTCCGCCCGGGTCATTACCGCCGGAGGGCTTGTTTCGCAACTACGCAGCAATGGTCGTGACAGGTTTGCATGCCCTTGAGGTTGGAGGTCATTCACAACGCTTCAATTTTTTGTTGATGAACGGTCAATAAGGATTCAAGTGAAATGCTTAGCGCATTAAAGTTCGCTGCATTCCCAGCACAAGTCATCGTGAAGAAGGACAGCGTCAGATTAGATTACAGCGCTCTTGATTGTATCGGACGCGGTTTGTGCGC
>JASFTA010000110.1:0-5771 GCA_050114115.1 Desulfobacterales bacterium
TGTCCTCGGCGCCGCCGTCATCGGCTGGGGCGATTTTTCCACCGGCCGACAAGCCCTTATCGGCGATGCCCTGGCTTTGGCCGGCAGCTTGAGTGCGGCGCTCTATCTTCTGATTGGTCGTAATCTCAGGGCGCGCGTATCCCTATTGGCCTATATTTTCCTGTGCTACGGGAGTGCCGCGATCGTTCTCTGGGCCGCCGTCTTAAGCCTGGGCGTCGCGCACACGGGTTTCTCGGCGGTGACATGGGCGGCGTTTGGCGGCATGGCGGTTTTATCCCAGTTGGTGGGGCATACCAGCTATAACTGGGCCCTGAAATGGATCCGCACCAGCACGGTGGCCGTCAGCCTGCTGGGCGAGCCGATCGGCGCCAGTCTGCTGGCCTGGCTGCTTTTCGGCGAAACCCTGACGATCGCGAAACTCGTCGGCGGCGGTTTGATTCTATCGGCCATCTATCTGGTGGCCCGGGACGAAGCCCGGGGATCATCCTGAGCCGGCCGGGAACCATCAATCACTTTACGGGGGAGGACTGCCATGACATTCACGCATATCACCTACGGTCAGCAAGACGGCATTGCCGTTATCACGTTCAACCGCCCCAAGGCCTTGAATGCCCTCAATGCCGCGCTGCTGGGGGAATTTTGCCAGGCACTTGATGGTATCGAAAACGACCCCGACGTGCGCGTACTGATATTGACCGGGGCCGGCGAGCGCGCGTTTGTCGCCGGGGCTGATATCACCGAGATTCACCAACTGGGACCGCTGGGCGCCAAACGCTTTGCCCGCCGGGGTGCCGATAGTATCGCCCGGCTGTGCGCGCTGCCCATACCGGTGATGGCGGCCGTCAACGGATTTGCGTTGGGTGGTGGAACCGAAATGGCCCTGGCCTGTGATTTTGTCTATGCCGCCCAAAGTGCCAAGTTCGGGTTGCCGGAAATCAATCTGGGGATCATCCCCGGCTTTGGTGGCACCCAACGGCTGCCGCGACTGATCGGACCCGGGCTGGCCCGGGAGTTGATCTACACCGGGCGTATGATCGATGCGGAGGAAGCCTTGCGCCTGGGCCTGGTCAACCGCGTCTGCCCCGACGATCAACTGATGGCAACGGCCCAGGAAACCGCCCAAGTGATGGCCGCCAAGGGCCGTGTGTCATTGCGGGCGGCCAAATACGCGATCAACAACGGCTTGAATGTCGATCTCGCCTCGGGTCTGGCGCTGGAAAATGATGCCTTTGCGCTTTGCGTGGCCAGTCCGGATGCCCGCGAGGGCACCGGTGCCTTTCTGGAGAAGCGCGCGGCCGTTTTCACCGGGAGCTTGGACGACAAGGGGGTTGCGGACGCCTGATCATGGATCGGCGGACCAAATCCGCGGTGGCCTTCCTGGTTTTCCCGCAGGCCAGGGAAGGTTGTTTGATGCCGCCGTGATCGTCGTTTAGGTAATGATATCGGTTTATTTTATGCTTGACAGGCAAGGTCGCATTCGTTATCCCCAATTGAACCAGGGATGATCTTCGAATGGGCGGTGCGCTTTTTTATTTTTACGGCTTTTTCGGGGGCTTTTTCTAAAAAAGCCTACCCATTGGCCGTTCGTGTAGAAAAGCGCACAAACAAAATTAACGACAATGGGTAGACGAAACCCAGTCAGCCCATGGTCATTAGCAGGCTGCGGGCATCTGATGCCGGCAGCTTTTTTTTTAGGCGGGTTTAGGTACTGCGGTTCGATCGGCAGGGTGGGGGCGTTCAACTGATGAGGCAAGGAGGAAAACCGCTATGATATATGACATCGAATATGAAACCATGCCCCGTGAGGCCCTGGAAGCCATTCAGTTTCGAAGGCTGAAAGCCACGATCGACCGCGGATACAGCAGCGTGCCATTCTATCGCCAACAATTTGAGGCGGCCGGCATCACCCCCGGGGATGTCCAGAGCTTGCAGGATCTGTCCAAACTGCCGTTTACCACCAAGCAGGATCTGCGCGACAATTACCCCTTTGGCATGTTTGCCGTGCCCATGGAAAACGTTGTGCGCATTCACGCCTCATCCGGCACGACCGGGCAGCCCACCGTGGTGGGCTACACGGCACGGGACGTGGACACCTGGGCCAGCCTCATGGCCCGCTCGCTCATGGCCGGTGGTGCCACCCGGGGCGATATTGTTCACAATGCCTACGGATATGGACTGTTCACCGGCGGTTTGGGCGCCCATTACGGGGCCGAAAAACTGGGGGCCTCGGTCATCCCCGTTTCGGGGGGAAACACCAAGCGGCAGGTCGTGATCATGAAGGATTTTGGACCGACCATCCTCACGGCCACACCTTCCTATGCACTGCATCTGGCCGAGGTGGCGGAGGAAATGGGGGTTTCCTTCCGGGACCTCAAGTTCCAATATGGCATCTTCGGAGCGGAACCCTGGTCGGAAAGCATGCGCGAAGAAATCGAAGCGAAATTGGGACTGGTGGCCGTGGATATTTATGGTCTCAGCGAAGTGATCGGACCGGGGGTGGCCATGGAGTGCCACGAGGCCAAACAGGGGCTGCATATTTTTGAAGACCACTTCATTCCCGAAATCATCAATCCCGAAACCGGAGAAATCCTGCCATATGGCGAAACCGGCGAATTGGTCTTCACGTCGATTACCAAGGAAGCCTTTCCCGTGATTCGGTATCGCACCCGCGACATTACCTCGCTCAATCCCCAACCCTGTATCTGCGGCCGCACGATGGTGCGCATGAACAAGGTCAGCGGCCGCTCCGACGATATGCTGATTATTCGCGGCGTGAATGTATTCCCTTCACAGATCGAAAGCGTGCTGATGGAGATGCAGAACATCGAACCGCATTACCAGCTGGTTGTTGATCGGGAGGGTTCCTTGGACACCCTGACGGTCATGGTCGAAGTGTCGGAGAACATGTTCTCCGACGAGGTCAAGTCGCTGCAGAAGATGGAAAAAGCGATTACCAAAAATATCAAGGACTACCTCGGTGTTTCCGCCCAGGTAAAGCTTGTGGAGCCCAAAGTGATCGCCCGCAGCCAGGGCAAGGCCGTACGTGTCATCGACAATCGGAAGATTTAATGGGACTGCAGGGCAACGCCGACTTTGGGCCTTTTCGCAACGCTTATCCCAAATGGGCTTATGAAGTTTCGTGTCAGACGGTTTCGTAAAAGGTTCGCGATGCGGCTTGCGAAGTTTGAGGCGTGCGGCGTACTCAGTGCACGCCGCAGCGACGAGAACTGAAGCGTAACACCGATATCGGATCTTTTACGAAACCGTCCATCAAGGAGGCAACCATGCGTGCAGAACAGATATCCGTCTTTCTCGAAAATAAGACCGGCCGGCTCTGCGAGGTGACTGGCATCCTGGCGGAAAACGACGTCAATATTCGTGCTTTGGCCCTGGCGGATACATCCGATTTCGGCGTGTTACGGCTGATTGTGGATAATGCCGAAAAAGCCAAGGACGTCTTGAAGAATGCCGGATTCACCGTGGGCAAGACCAATGTCCTGGCGGTCGAAGTCCCTGACCGACCCGGCGGATTGCATGCCATTCTCAATCTTCTGCAGTCCTCCCGGATCAATGTCGAGTACATGTACGCCTTCGTTCAGCAAAGCGGCAACAATGCCGTCATGATTTTCCGTTTCGACAACACGGACGAAGCGCTCAAGGTCATTCAGGAAAATGGCATGCGGGTGATTGACGGTAAGACCCTCTACGGCATGTAGATCAGGCGGCACGACATCCATCGGCGTTCTGGGCGAGAACCCCGGATGGCTTGCGAAAACACAGCAAAGCGCCTGACTTATGATGCGCAGTTTGGCGGCCCTACGGTTTGGCGCTACGCGGGCCCCAACCGATTATCGGCCATCACCATTCCGGGCCAATGGGCGACCCGGCTGTATGAGCAAATTTTCTGATGCAAGATGTTTAATCGCTGCCGGTTTTTCACCCCGGCGAAATCAAATTAAAGGGGAGGAGATATGAAGCATCGAAGGATCAAACTCGTTATCGCGCTTCTGGTTGCAAGTTTGGCGTTGGCTCCCGCCGTCGCGGCGGAAACGATCAAAATCGGCGCCATCCTGGCGGTTACCGGTCCGGCCTCGTTTCTCGGGGGACCGGAGGCCCGCACGCTGGAAATGCTGGTGGAGCAGACCAATGCCGCCGGCGGCATCAACGGCCAACAGATCGAATTGATTATAAAGGACTCGGGGGCCAATCCCGAAAAAGCCATCTCATTCGCCAAGCAGCTTATCGAGGAGGAAAAAGTTGTCGCGGTTTTAGGTCCGTCCACCTCCGGTGAGACCATGAAGATTAAAAAAATCTTCGAACAGGCGCAAACACCGCTGATATCCTGTGCCGCGGCCGAGGTGATCGTCAACCCGGTGGCCCAGTACGTCTTCAAGACACCCCAAAAGGACTCCTATGCCGCCCAGAAAATCTTTCAGACCATGAAAGACATGGGCATTTCCAAGATCGCCGTACTGGCGGGCAACACCGGATTCGGCAAGGCCGGCAAAGATCAACTGCTCAAGATCGCCCCCACGATGGGCATCGAGGTGGTCGAAACGGAAGTCTATGATAAACAATCCAAGGACCTCTCAGCCGTCATCGCCAAGATCAAGGCCAACCAAGACGTCCAGGCGGTGGTCAACTGGTCGATCGTTCCGGCCCAGGCCATCGTGGCCAAGAACATGCGCCAGGCCGGCTGGGAGGTGCCCTTGTTCCAGAGCCACGGATTCGGCAACATCAAGTACGTCGAAGCGGCCGGCGCGGCCGCCGAAGGCATTATCTTTCCCGCCGGGCGGTTATTAGTCGCAGACAAGCTACCGGATGGTCACCCCCAGAAAGCACTGTTATTAGATTACATCGCCGCATACGAAGAGAAATATAAAGAGGCGGCTTCGACCTTTGGCGGGCATGCTTACGATGCCTACATCATCGCCAAGGCGGCCATCGAAACCGCCGGCACCGACAAGGCCAAGATTCGTGACGCCATCGAACAGATCAAGGATCTGCCCGGAACCGGCGGTATCTTCAGTTTTTCAGCCGAAGATCACAACGGGCTCGATATCGATTCGTTTGAGATGATCACCGTCAAAGACGGCAAGTTTGTACCCTATAAAGGCATGTAGATTCCCATAAAGGTATGCCGGTTGCCGGACGGTTTATAGTCCGCAGCAGACGGTATACCGATATTTGAGTGCGAGGGGCCGAGCACGACCGGCCCCTTTTGCGCGTTTATCACAACCCGGATGGCAGCTAGGCCTCCGGATTTGGCGGAACATAATCGACAGGCCCATGACTGCGGAACTGTTTGTCCAATATCTGTTCGCCGGTATTACCTACGGCGCGATCTATGCCATCGTGGGCATCGGCTTCAACATCATCTACAACACCACCGGGATCATCAATTTCGCCCAGGGCGAATTCGTCATGCTCGGGGGGATGATCTCCATCTCCCTGCTGCCCTATTTGCCCCTGACGATCGCCATCGCGGTGGCCGTGATGATCACGATGATATTCGGGGCCCTTCTGGAAATTTGCTTTATCCGCTGGCTTGAAAGCCCGAGCGTTCTAAGGATGATCATCATCACCATCGGCCTGTCCATCCTGACCCGCGAAGCCGCCTTGCATGTTTGGGGTGAATCCATCCGCTCCCTGCCTTATTTCGTCGGCAATGAGATTACGACGGTGGCCATTCTGGGGGCGCGCATTTCACCTCAAGTGCTCTGGGTGATTGGGGCTTGCGGCCTGATGGTGCTGTTTCTAAGTTTCTTTTT